>CAKKST010000296.1 GCA_919903585.1 Nitrospiria bacterium
AGATTAAGAAATATAAAGACGGAAAGGATAATTATTGGCAGCTTTATCCTGTATCTTTCTATCTTTTTCAGGACTTCTTTCATATCCATCATCATGAAGGTTTATACTTTACCTTTAAGGAGAATGTTACCATTTCCCTTTCCTTTCCTTCCACCTTCTGGCTGATTAAAAATACATCCTTAAAATTTGGCGATCCCTCAAGTTTGATTATAAAGTCTGTAAGGTCTTTAAGAGAGAATGCCTCGCCTGACAAATCAATATTCCCGTCAGTAAAACTTGGCTTAATGGTGTTAATGGATATATTCTTTGGCGCCTCTGCCTCTAAATGTGAAAGAAGAAGCGTCCAGAAAGAGCTTTTCCTAAGAAGAAGGCTATTAATAGATGCGATTCTTTTATTCAGCATTTCCATTTCAGTAACAGAGAATAGCAGCCTATCTTTTTTAAGCCCCTCATCAATCTTTATCTCCTGATTTCTCAGACGATTGATGCCTTCCTCTGTCTCTTTCAATCCATATCGGGCTGTATTATAGTTATAAATATTAACAATAAGCAAAATCCCTGAAAATAAGCTGATGCCATTCAATGCCAATTTAATCAGCGCAATCTTTTTATAATCTACTGATGATAGGTTAAGCTGAATCTTCATTAGCTCTCCACTGCTGCGCCAATGGCAGGCAAAAGGTTTAGTAAAGGGGACGGGGGCGATTCTTTTATTCCCCCTTTGAAAAAGGGGGATACAGGGGGATTTGTAAAGAAGGTATTAAGCCACTTTATCTGCTCTATACCCAATCTCCTAACCTGTATGGCGCTGTCTTCAATTAAATCCTTTGTTTCAATATTAATATCAGCAATATAATATATGCTTGTAAGGTCAGATATTTCCTTGCTATGGCTGTAAAATTTTAAAGAGGCAAGAAGCTCATCCCTTATCCTCTTTATCTCTCCGCTGCCCCTTCTTAAGGCTTTAACCCTTATGAAATCAGGGCATCCCTTTTTAAATATTATCAAGGTAAATACAGCATTTATTAGGTTTAAAAAGATAAAATTTTCGCCCTCTTTCATAATAATATTATGAAAGAGATTAAATATATGTGATGAAGCTGTATCTATAAGAACAGGTTCAACGCCTGCTTCTCTTAACAATTCCTCATATTGGTATAAAATCCCCTTCCTGATAACAGAGACAAGTATGCTTTTTTTATTTAATGCCTGATAGGATATCTGCGCATCGTCCATGGTGAAAGGCAGGGATTTCTCCATCTTCCATTTTATCAGTTTTTCAAGCTCTGCCTTTTTTGATGGTATTGATTCAAACTCAAAGAGGGCAGTTTTAACGCTTACATCAGGAATGCTGAGAGAGGCATATACTCTTTTATTGCCAGCAATGGTCTTTATTGCCTTCTTGAAAAGTTCTGGGTCAGTTATATTTGCATCTGTTAATGAAGGCTTTATACACCCTTTAGAGTCAAAGGATTTTATATCTTTGACCCTGTATTCTTTCCCGTTCTTTTCAAGCTCTGCATAAAAAATATAATCGGTGGAAACGCTTATGCCTACTTTTGATTTCTTTAAAAATGGCAGATTAATCATTCTATAAATGTAACCCTGTTGATCTCTTTTAAGGTAGTCTCCCCTTTAAAAACCTTTTCCATCGCTGCCTCCCTTAGGGTTGTCATGCCTTCTGCTATTGCCTGTTTTTTTATCTCGTATGATAATCTCTTCTCCAATATCATCTCTTTTATCTTGTCAGAAAGGTGAAGAAACTCTGTAATACATCTTCTCCCTTTAAAACCTGTGCCATTACACTCAGGGCAGCCTTTATTCTGATAGATGGTAGGATTTTTATGCGCCTTAACATCGATGCCCGATTCCTCCGCCATTGCCTTCGTTAATTTAACAGGCTCTTTACATAAAGGACACAATGTCCTTACCAGCCTCTGTGCCAGGATGCAGTTTAAGGCAGAGACAAAATTATACGGCTCTATCCCCATATTCACAAATCTGCCTATTACATCAAAGACATTATTGGCATGGACAGTGGTAAAGACAAGGTGTCCTGTTAATGCAGACTGGATAGCTATCTGAGCAGTTTCAGTATCCCTTATCTCTCCAACCATTATCTTGTCAGGGTCGTGGCGGAGGATTGATCTCAGCCCTTTTGCAAAGGTGAGGCCCTTCTTCTCATTAACAGGTATCTGAACAATCCCCTTTAGCTGATATTCCACAGGGTCTTCAATGGTAATAATCTTGTCCTCATTATTATTGATCTCTGTGATTGCAGCATAAAGGGTTGTGGTCTTTCCGCTTCCTGTTGGGCCTGTAACGAGAACCATGCCATAAGGTTCAGCAACAGCCTTCCTGAATTTTTTTAAATCATTATCATTAAAACCGAGCCTCTCCAGCCTCAGCTCGTCTATCTCCTGAGTAATGTACTCCTTATCAAGTATTCTTATCACAGAGGCCTCGCCAAAGATGCTCGGCAGAATAGATACGCGAAAGTCAATCTTTTTATTCTCAAGTCTTATCTTAAAGCGGCCATCCTGCGGTATACGCTTCTCAGTAATATCAAGCTCAGACATTACCTTGATGCGTGAGATTAAAGGCGCATGAAATTTTATATCCAGCGGCTCCATTGCCGGATAAAGAACCCCATCTACCCTGTATTTCACAGACACATTCTTTTCAGATGGTTCAATATGTATATCGCTTGCCCTCTTCTGCAGGGCATTTAAGAGGATTGTATCCACAAGCTTTATTACAGGGCTTGTGTCCTTTGAGAGTTTTTCCAGAGAGATTACATCCTCGCCGTCCTCTGTCTCCTTTATCAGCTCAGGCTTAAAATCAGCGCCAATCTTCTCAAGCGCCTGGCCAGAGCTTTCGCTCCTTTTTAATGCTTCAAGTATTGCAGTTTTGGAGCTTACACCAATTTCAAGCTCTTTATTTAGAATAAGCTCAAGCTCATCTATAGCCATTATGTTAGAAGGGTCTGATACAATGATTGTGAGAATTCCGTCATTCTCTGCGTATGGAATAAAGGGATACCTGTGCATCAATTCAACTGAGACAGATTTTAAAAAGTGGTGTGGTATATGGAATGTATCAAGGGGATAATATTTAATCTCATATTGTTTGGCCAAAGTCTGAGCAAGGGCATCCTCGGTTATAATTCCTTCTTTTATTAATACATCGCCAAGGCGGTTCTTGCCCTGCTCTACCTTTTTTGAAGCCCTCTCCAGATCATTATTGGAGATGATGTCCATCTCCATAAGTATATCACCGAGCCTCTTTTTTAATGCGGCCTTCATGGAGCCTATTATATCATTAATGAATTGTGCCTGCCAGTGATTATTATCTTTGACAAATCTTATTTAGTTTGTTATTCTGTAAGCATAAGAAAACATAAAAATCTGGAAGGCGGTAGGGGCGATTCATGAATCGCCCCTACTACAATTTTATTAAAGGAGAAAAACGAAAATGGGTGTTTACGAGGAGGTAAAGCAGGCGCTTCAGGATATAGTAGCCCCTGAACTCAGGGCCTTGCAGGTGGAGATTAAAAGACTTGATGAGAAGATAGACTCTTTGAGGAATGAGGTTACCACTGAGATAAAGAGGCTGGATGAAAAGATAGATATTGCAATCCAGATAAGGGAGCGTCTTGCCTCTTTGGAGGCAAAGGTAAGCGCTATGGGACGCTATAAGGATAGTAGGAACAAAAATACCAAAGATGAGAATTCTTTTTCTCAAAGTGGCAGAAAAGTTCACACCCTTCCAGAGTCTACTAATAAGGCTACTGAGGAAGAACCCCTTGTAATCCCATCAGTTATAAAAACCATTTATCTTCTTTTTAATCTGGCACAGGAATTGCTTACTATATTACAGAGGTAAGATTTCTCAAAGATTTTTCTTGACTGTTGCGCAAAGCTATATTATTCTTTTGCCAGTTCGGGCTTTAGTTACACAACCATTTGTGGGGGGGGGTAATATGTATTCTTTGGTTGTCAGGCTCATCCTTTCTTTGTTTCTTTTTTTTATTTTCCTTCCTTCTTCCTTCCTTTCAGCCTCAGATGCAATCCCTCTCAAAAAGCTCTTCAATGTAACCAAGATAGATTTTAACAAAAAAATATCCGGCCATACGGCAACGCTTCTTTCAGATGGCAAGCTCTTGATTATTGGCGGTAAGGATGAGACCGGCCTTCTTTCTTCTATTTATATATACGATGCATCAACAAATCAGTTTAAAGATGCCTCTGCTAAGTTAATTACATCCCGCTATGACCATACAGCAACAATACTTTCAGATAATAAGGTATTGATTGCAGGCGGCAGTGATTCTGCAGGGCCAATCTCATCATTAGAAATATACGACCCTGTATCTGATGCTATTTCTGTTTTATCAAACAGCCTTTCAATTCCAAGGACAGGCCATACAGCAGCGCTTTTATCTGACGGCAGGGTATTGATAACAGGCGGGACAGACTCATCAGGCATATCATTGGATAGCGCTGAGCTCTATGACCCGAAGATGGGCGAGGCAGCGCCTCGCCCCTACATTCTTCCTGCGAGGATGACCACTTTCCGTTCAAATCATACAGCAACACTACTGCCTGATGGCAGGGTGATAATCATTGGAGGAAAAGAAGAGGGTCAAGGGTCAGGGGTCAAGGTGGCGCTCAACTCTGCTGAGGTCTTTAATCCTTCTACAGAAACATTTACACCCCTTTCAGGACAATTAAAAAAAGGCAGATTTGGCCATACAGCAACCCTATTGCCTGATGGAAGGATACTCATTGCCCTTGGCGCTGGATACGACTATGACGAAGACGATGACGATGATGACAAAGATACAAACAAGATAAAACCATACAACAATGCTGAGCTCTATGACCCTGTAACAGATACATTCATAAAGATTGCAGGCAAGATTACTGACAAAAGATATGACCATACAGCAAATCTTCTTCCTGATGCAAGGATAATAATTATTGGCGGAACAGGGAAAGAACAGGGTCAAGGGTCATGGGGCAAGGGTGAGGGGGCAGTAATCCTCACCCCTGTTATAAAAGACACAAACAATCCATTAATCGCAAGCATCACAATAAACAACAACCCCCCTTCCCTTGACCCTGCACCCTTGACCCATGACCCTTTAACTTTAATCCGCTTCTCAGAGCCTATAAGGGTAACAACACTAACACCTGATACAATCATATTAAAAAGAGAAGATGGGCAAAAGGTAGAAGGCACAATTGCCCAATCAGAATCAGGGCTCTTGGCATTCTTTACGCCAAAGAATCCTTTATCAGGCGGAAAAGGATACACCATTGAGCTTACATCAGGCATAACAGACACATCAGGCAATCCATTAACAGCATACACAAACACCTTTGTAGTTCCAAACCCAGTTCCTTCAATAACATCTATATTACCAATAACAGCCATAGCAAACACAACCTTTACCATAACCATAAAAGGCACAGGCTTTGTAGAAACATCACAAATAAAACTTGGCGGCTATGCCATACCAACAACA
>CAKKST010000297.1 GCA_919903585.1 Nitrospiria bacterium
ACTGTATCATCCCTGAACTTTCCTTTAATTTCTTTTAATTCCTTAAACTCAGGCTTTTCTTTTGTCCCAGTGTTTAGTAAAAGATAAATACCCATGGAAATTATTTTTTCACGACCACCAGGATCCTTTTCTATGAGCTCCTTGTTGGAAATTAGAAGGTCTGTTTTCCCATCATCATCCCAGTCTACTGCTATAACAGATGTTGGGCTTTGGAGTTTAAGCTCCTTGTTATTAGCCTGTAATGTATTTGCTTTGCTAAATTTTGGATTCTTATTATCGCCTTCGTTTATAAATATATAACCCTTGCCATCCCCTGAACCGCATATTACATCAAACTTACCATCATTGTTCCAGTCTACTGTAAATGGTGTTGCCATACCCTGCACCTCAATAGATGTTTTTATGCCATTAGTAGGAAGCTCCGGGGCAGAATCCTCACCAATATTGAGAAAAACAAAGACATTGCCATTTTTATTTCCAACAACCAAATCTTTTTTACCGTCACCATTCCAGTCTACCATCGTAGGAGAGGAGTCAAAGCCTACATCTATGTTACCACCATTTAGTTTTATTTCATTGCCAAATACTGGCTGCTGATTGGTCCCTTTATTAATAAAGAGTGATATCTCTCCTGAACCTGAGCCAATGATAAAGTCCTTTTTACCGTCGTTGTTCCAGTCTGCTATGTATGGATCAGAGAATCTCATTATTTCAACATCAGGTATTTCAATTGGTTTGTCAAATATAGGCTGCTGGTTTGTCCCTTTATTAAGATAGACATAGACACGGCCGCTATTAGAGCCTGATATAATATCTTTCTTTCCATCTTCATTCCAGTCAAAAGGATTAATCTTTGGTGCTGCTGTAAGACCCTCTTTTTTCTGTATTTCCAAAATCTTTTCATCAGATATGCCTCCCCTTTTCAATAGTAACATCTCCTCGGCTGTCAGGGCATAGACAGTTACGGCACAAACAACGACAGCAAGCAGAACAGCTAATAGATAATAAAATCTTTT
>CAKKST010000298.1 GCA_919903585.1 Nitrospiria bacterium
GATAATTATTTTTACCTTTAAGGATCGCAAAGGAAAATTTATGATCCAGAGCCTTTTGTAAAAAAAGAAGGTCATTATTTACAAGCTGATCCTGAAGGGCTATGGTGGCTGTGGATACAACGGTCTTTTTATTTGAGAGTATTGCAGGGATAAGGTAAGCAAAGGATTTACCGACCCCTGTCCCTGCCTCTACAATAAGATTCTTTTTATCCTTCAGGCAGCCAAAAACCTCGCCTGCCATCTCTAATTGCTGGGGACGGTCTTCGTAGTTTGGGAACCTTTTCTTTAATACATTGAAGGCAGATACCAATTCATTCAAGGCCTGTTTTCCTCCTGTAGGACACTATTCCCAATCTACCTCTTTAATCTGATTCAGGAAGACTTATTGCCCTCGGCGCCTTATCTATCTGCTCAAGGACAGGTATTTCTTCACTGCCTGTAATGCCGAGCTCCTTAAATCTCCTGACCGATGGCAGCACACGGGATTCCATGGAGCCGACTGCCTTGTTGTAGGCATCCATGGCCCGCGCAATTGATGATCCTATATCATCAAAATGCCCTGCCAATGTGCTGATCCGCTCATATAGCTCTTTACCGAGTATGCTTATCTGCTGGGCATTTTTTGTAAGCTGCTCCTGCTGCCAGCCATAGGCGATTGCCTTAAGCAGGGCAATAAAGGTTGTGGGTGTGGCGATTATCACCTTTTTTATGCTGCTATCCTCAATAAGTGTATGGTCATGTTCTAATGCAGCGCTGAAGAACGACTCCCCTGGCAAATACATCACAACTATCTCTGGTGACTTTGGAAACTGCTCCCAGTATGCCTTTGAACCGAGGGCATTCATGTGCGTCCTAACCTGAGCCACATAATTATTTAACGCCTTCTCGCGCTCTTCATCTGATGTTGCGGATATGGCATTCATATAGGCATCAACAGGCGCCTTTACATCAACCACAATCTCCCTTCCATTGGGAAGCCTTACAATCATATCAGGCCTTAACCGTCCTGTCTCAGTATCAACAGAGACCTGCTCATAAAAATCGCAATATGCAGTCATGCCTGCAAGCTCCGCAGCCCTCTTTAATGAAAGCTGTCCCCATGACCCGCTGACCTGCGGTTTTCTAAGCGCTGTAACAAGACTGCTTGTCTCCTTCTGCAACTGCTGATGCGTTGAGGCAAGCATCTTTATCTGCTCTTCAATGCCGCCATAATCCTGCCTTCTCTTTGCCTCAATGGCGCTTATCTGCTCCTCGTATTTCTTTAGCGACTCATGCAAGGGTTTGACAAGGCCGTCCATTGCTGCCTGATGCTCGCCAAGCCTGCCCTTTGTGTCTGCAACAATCTTTCCGAGATGCTCAGAGGCAAGGCGGAGAAAGTCCTCACTGCTGCTTTTTAGCGCTGCCGATGAAAGGGCGTTAAACGTGTCCTTCATCTCCTTACTCATCACCTCAATGAGCGACCTTTGTTCCTCAAGGCTCTTGGCAGAGGCCTCAAGCCTTGTGAGCGCCTCAACCCTTGCCTGCTTTTCTGCATCCAGTTCAACCCGCACCTTATTTATCTCTGCCTCCCTCTGCTGAACCTGCATCCTCAATTCAGAAACGACCGCCTCTGCGCCCCTTGCCCTGCCTTCAAGCCGTGAGCTAATAATAAACCATATTACAATGCCGCCAATTATCAATCCCAAAATAAAAATGCCGATAGTCATTTTATCACCTCTCTATATCCTTTCATAAATCCACACCCTTCCGCCTTCCTGTATTGCATCAACCCTTTTTGTGAGCCGTTTTTTATAAAGATTTAACAGCCGCATCCCACTTGTATTTGCCTCAAGCCCCTTAGCCTCACAAAGCTCCTTTGCGGTTATCTTGCCCTTTTTCTGGATTACATCAAGGGTCTCTTTAAGATAATTATTCAGGCTTCCAATAAGGATCTTTTTCTTATCCCGCATCTCTGCTACTACAGCAAGCCCCTTTCTCTCAAGAGCCACCTCAATATTCTCCTTCTGGTTTTCATTAATGCCTGTAAGGATAATATATTTTTCCCCATACTCGCCGCTGATTAAACGGGAGATGAGCTTTGTTACAATTTCATCTGCACAGGAGTAATCAATTATTCCTATCTTGGAAAAATCAAGGGCAATAATCTCGCCGTCTTCTTCATCCGCAATATCCCTCTCAATCCTCTCCCGTATCACCTGCCCCGACTGCCTTGTAACAAGATCAGACGAGCCGTTTTTTAATTCTTCATTAAGAAGTTTGTAAAGATTGTAATTTTGCATATTATTGATTATTTCTATCAGTCTTTTTATTTTTAACCAGATGATTAGGTAGAGCCATTAATTCCTTGTATTCCTTTTCGCATACCTTTGCCTTTTCAATCATTCCTGTTTCCTTATAAAGGTCAATCAGCCGCTCAAGGACACCATGTTTCTCGTATTCCTTTGCTGCCATTTTATATGCCTTTAGAAAGAACTCCTCTGCTAACTTTATCTTGTCAAGGCTCCACATTGCATCACCAGCATTTATCACAACCCAGATATCATTAGGAAACCTCTTTAGATTTTCCTCTATCCGCCTTATTGCCTCTGCTTCCCTCCCGGCCTCAGCGAGGATACAGCCTGCATCCCTAAGAAAATTCGCCGGCTGGCTTGATATATCAGCAAACCACCTGCCTATATTTATTGCCTCATCCACCAATTTATGGCGGGCAAACTCAAAAGGCATGGTTAGTAAAAAGACCTCAAAATCATAATGTGTATGCCATGTCAGGTCATTATAAATATCAATGTCCGGGGAACCGTCTTCTTTAATCAGATAATCATAAAACTCCTTTATCCTTGCGTATATTTTTAGAAGAAAAAAACGGTCATGCTCCTCTGGATTTTCCTCATACATCTTAACAGTCTCATCAATAAACCCTGCCAAAAGCTCAGGGCATCTTATATGCCCAAGGTGCCGCTTCCAGAGTTCCAAGGCCGCCTCATATAAAAAATCCTCTTTCTCATCCTTTGCCTCAGACACATCCGCCCATGCCTTGGCCAAGACAGAGGGACTTCCAGCCTCTACAGCCTCTGCCTTAAACTCATCAATGCCTGTTTCAATCCCAATGCTGCTTAACTCTGCAAATATTTCATCATCTGTCAGGTTTTTGACCGCCATCTTTTTTATTACTCCCTCTCCTCTACCATTTGCCACTCTGCAAAATCCTCTTTGCTATCAGCAATCCTTTTGCCCTTTAATATTACCTTCTTTATTGTCGGATGCGTCTTGACAGTGATATACGCCCTAACCAGATTCGCAATTGCCGCCTCCTGAAACACAAACTCTGCTCCGTCCTGAAGGACAACTGTTGTCCTCAAATGCCTATGCCCCTCAGGTATCTCGGCGATTAATTCCTTTATGTCTTCATTGTGTATGATCATAGGATTCCCTGCATTCTCCTCTCCTAAGCCAGGCCCTTGCCAGCCGGGCATCTTCATAGCTCGCCGCTCCATCTAAAGACTCCACAACAGGGGTCAGATTCCACTCCTGTAAGTTTAAAAACAGCTTCTCAATCCTTTGCCTCTTTGCCGGTTCAATGAGTCTGTCT
>CAKKST010000299.1 GCA_919903585.1 Nitrospiria bacterium
TTTTTATCGTCTCCTCTGTCAACTCGCCTTTTGCTATCAATGTGTTTGCATTAACCTTAACCCCATTTATAATATCCAAAAGCTTCTTCTGTGCTACACCTCTTGCGGCAGTAAGGGCGTCGTATTGATTCTGCCCATTAGCAGATTCTGCAATTACCCTTATTGCCCCTGCCTTCTTAATCTCCGCCGGAGTCGTTGCCATTTTTGGCAGATCATCAGCAGACTTTACTGTAGTCGGAGAATTTGTTAATCCAATATCATCAATCCTTGCTGTTTTTCCCCCTCCGCAGCCAAATGAGATGATGGTTAATAATGCAATCCCCATTCCTAATAAAACTAACTTCTTCATTTTCCATCCTCCTTTTGTTTATTCCTGTCTTTTTATTCTCTTTTAATCATTATTTTGTACTATAAACCTCATCAGAGTAAGGACTTTTTCGCCTTCCTTTAAATCCCAACATTATTTGTATTTCGTCTATCTCTCTTTTTACTGTTTTTATAAACGATTTAAATGTGCCAGTTATAGTTTTAAGAGGAGCGGCTAATACACCGCCACCAATATCTCCAACCATTTCTCCTACAGTATTTATACTACCAACAACCTGCTGATTAGCTTCTTTGAGCTTCTTTCTATTTTCAATATCTTCCTTTGCTATAACTAAAACCTGCATTGCAACAACAATTTTATCTTCCTTTTTTTCTTCGCTTAATATTGTATATTCTGCAATCCATCCGTCTCTGTTAATTTGGACGGTCTCGCCTACAAGCCTTCTATTTACAATCAATTCCTCAGCTTTAATATCCACTCCAAAATGGTCTACGGCCTTTCTAATAGCCTTATCTACAGCATCCTGCCAGGTGCCGCCTTCTCCCATAGCGATAATATATTCCTCATGCGGTGTAGGCGTTGTAAGATATGTTGTTGTTACGCTGGCGCATCCAATATGCGCAATAAAGACCGCGCAGGCAATACAACCAGCAGCAATCCGGATATAATCTGTTCGTGCCTTCATACTTTTGCATTATATCAGAGGCAGGTGACAAGGGTGTGTCAGTCTTCTGTATAAGGAGTGAACTGCGGCTTTAACAGCCCCTCCGGTATCCTGATGGACAAAAACTTTGCCTTATAGATTTCCTTAAACCATTCGCCGCTAAGACTGCCTTTTCCAAAATACTCTGGATAGTTTTTTGATAATGTATTGCACAAATTGATATTGATTTTAATATTTCTTTTTGAATCAGGATAAAAGATATCAAAATTCTTTGTAAACCCGCTTAAAACCCATGAGACAATTTTAACTATCTTTTTAATATCCATATTCTTTGCAATCCGCAGGATATCATGGGATAATTTAAGGCCATTGCCTCCCCCATCGCGGCCAATGTTCAGATAGTCAGAAGGCAGGGGTTTTATATCAGAGCTAAAATAAGTATTGAACCTTTCTAAATATTGACGCGAATATTCATCACGCTCAGGCTCATCTTTAGCGATTTCTAATCTTTCAAAATATTCTTCAATAATGTTTTTTGGCAAGATAAGGCTTCTCAGCTTTGCCCTTAAGATATCCCTGTACCAATTTGCATCGCACTGTGGAAACTCCTTGCCGAACCTCTCAACAAATGTCGGCCCCCAATAGTCCACAACCTCAGGTTCTATTGGATTGTGTCCTTTTTCCCAATAGTCCAGCACATGCTCATACTGATCACCCCACTGGCTTATGCAGTGGGCAATAAAGGCCTTTGCCTCCCAGCTATACTTTTTCTCATAATACTTGTATTCATAGCTAAAGACAGTTCTGCCCCTGTAATTGTCAGTGGCAATCTGGATGTGGTCTGATAAGGGCTTCATAATGTAAAATTATAGCATTGGAGGGTGACAAGGGTGTGTCAGT
>CAKKST010000300.1 GCA_919903585.1 Nitrospiria bacterium
CAACATAGGATGCCTTATATATGCCGATTGTAAAAATCGTATAGCTGATAATTACAAGGCCGTTGAATATGTAATAACCCCTTACATCCTCTTCTGTCTCAACAAAGAGCTTTAAGAGCAGCGCAAGGCCAAGAATTTGCGAGCCTGCAAAGAGCCACAGATTATATGAACTGTAGAGAAATCCTGTTGTGCCTGTGAGCATCATATAAACAACCTTTGGCGCAGTCATAAGCAGAGAGAGCGCAAAGGCAAGCGCTGCCATTATGTCCCTTGTCATTACAAAATTCATAAGCCATATATCAGACCCTATCCTGAAATTAAATGTGGAAAAGAGATTCAAAAAATATGGCCTCAGCAGATGGAAAACAATCGCCTGTGTAAAGAGCATCCATGCGATCAGTGTAAACATCCAGTGCAGCCCCCAGATAGATAACTCCTGCAAGGAGGAGTAGAGGTTTGTTACATTAAGATAACGTGGAAAATCCTCCACACCATTTGCAGCAGAGGCCGTGCATGGCAAAAATAGTAAAGTGATACATATTATTAACAGCAGAATTATTTTTGTTTTATAGTTATACATTTCTAATATAATTAATGGTTTGAGTAATTTTACTTTTTACACCCTCCCCTTTATCCCCTCCCATCAAGGGAGGGGATATACTAAACTCCCCTCTCCCCTGGCGGGAGAGGGTCAGGGTGAGGGGGATTCCGAGTGCTACCCTGCGTTTTCATCATACTCCACATTTGCTGTCATTAATCTCAGACGGGTTGTTATACCCCATCCGCTCTCAGCATCAAATCTATTGGCGCACTTTAAACACTCTATCTCCCTTCCATCAAAGCTGAAGGTCACATTACCGCATATCGGGCAGTATCTATAGTAACCCCTTACAGCCTTCTTACCTGTATTGTCCTTAACCTTTACCACTAAATAGCTCTCACTTACAGCGCGGTCTCCGACAAAATCCGACTCCCATACATCCTCTGCATCAAGGTATCTTATCGGCTTTGATAAGTCCTCATTCCCGTCTGTCCTTGTGTAAACAGTGTATTTTACCCCTAACTTTCGCCTGAAAAACGGCGCCTCAATCGGCTCATTCAATACCTTAGACCTGTAGGCAATGCCCAGAAATAAGGCAGAGAGCAGGCTGCCGATGATAGTTAGGCTTCCGAGGATAAAGCCCCTCCTGTCTGTTTTAAAGTCATTAATCATCTCCTTTATTGCGTCCTGAACATATTCAGAACTTCCAAGCTTGCTCATTTATTGAAACCCTCCTATAACCCCCTCAACATCCTCCCCCTTTAACCCCTCTGTAACGGAATCCCCCCTTACTAAGGGGGGAATTAAAAGGGGGGTGGGGGTTAATAAATCGGCGTAATCCTCTCTATTGTAACAACGTTCAATGGGCACTCCCTCTGGCACATAAAGCATCTGATGCACTTTTCAGAGTCCTTCACAAAGGCTGTCCCCTCCATCCATGTCTTTGGCCCACCCTCTTTTGGGAGTGGCCATCTAAAGAGACTCATTATCGCAGGCCCAATGAGCTTTTCAAGATTCCCTTCAATACTAACCCTGTCAACCTTCTTCATGTCAATGCACTCCTGCGGGCATATATCCTTGCAGATGCCGCAGAGGAAGCAGAAATCCCCGCCAGCAGTAATCCGATGATTGCACCTCAGGCACCTCTTTGCCTCTTCAACAGCCATCTCATCTGTATATGCCAGCTCCACCTCTTTAAAACCTATGCGCCTCTTTGTCGCAAGCGTCGGCGGGTGTATCCTCTCCTTCTTCTCAATAGTCTTTTCCACATCATAGGCAGTTACATATGTAACAACCATCTCCTTCTTTGCCGGCTTCTTATGGCTTATCTTCTCGCCGCTGAGATATTTATCAATAGACTCCGCCGCCCTCTTTCCGTCTGCAATTGCATTTATAAGCAGCCTTGGCCCAAAGGCAACATCGCCTCCTGCAAAGATGCCCTCTGCTGTAGTGGCAAGGGTCTCCTGATCAACCACTATGGTATTCCTCGGTGTAAACTCTATCCCGTCCTTTGGTTTTATCCATGAAAGATCAGAGGACTGGCCTATTGCCATAATGATTGTATCTGCCTCAATTATTGATTCAGCGCCCTCAATAAATGTGGGATTAAATCTTCCTTTATCATCAAAAACAGATTTGACCTTTATCACCTCAAGCCCTGTTGCAGCGCCCTTTTCACCAACAATCCTCTTTGGCCCGAGCGAGTTGTGTATTATGATTCCTTCATTAACAGCCTCTCCAACCTCCTCCTCATGCGCAGGCATCTCTTCAAGGGACTCAAGACAGACCATGTGCACCTCTTCAACCTCTCCCATCCTCACTGCGGCACGGGCAACATCAATGGCAGTTGTTAAATCCTCTGCCATACCTATCTTTTCCTTCTTCCTTCTTACTGCAACGCGGGCAACATCAATCGCAACATTCCCGCCGCCGATGACAAGCACCTTCTTGCCCATTTCAACCTTATAGCCGAGATTTGCATTTAGGAGAAAATCCACGCCGCGCAGCACACCATCAAGCTCAACCCCCTCAATCCTTAAATCACGGCTCTTGTGCGCGCCAATGGCAATAAAGATTGCATCATATTCCTTTTTCAAATCCGATATTGTAAAATCCCGTCCTGCTGCCATATTGCATTTCAGCTTCACGCCCATAGAGAGGATCATATCTATCTCTGACTTTATTGTATCCCTCGGAAGGCGGTATTCTGGGATGCCGAGGTGCATCATGCCGCCGGCAATCTTCTGCGACTCAAAGACAGTTACATCATAACCCTTGCGAACAAGATGGTCTGCTGCGGAAAGCCCTGCAGGCCCTCCTCCGATTACTGCAACCCTCTTTCCCTTTGCTGGCGCAGCAGAGAGCTTCTCCTTATAATTATTCTTCTTTGCATAATCTGCAACAAACCTCTTTAATGCCCTGATGGACACAGGCTCATCAACAATCTTCCCCCTCCTGCAATTATCCTGACACGGCGCTGCGCAGACCCTTCCGCAGATGGATGTAAAGGGATTAACCATCCTGTTTATCTCGTATGCCCTGAGGAATTCACCCTCTGCAATTGCCCCAACATATCCTGAAACATCTGTCTCAATCGGGCAGGCGTGCTGGCATGGGACATTCACCCTCAGCCACTCAGTTTCAATCTCTTTGACCTCTTTTTTAAATTCCTTCACTGTCATTTTCAATCTCGTAATCTGACGGCTTCCTAAAAAGCTCCAGATGCAAAAATTGCAGAATCATCGGCTGGGAAAAGCGTGGACGGTAAGACCTCCCAGTTTCTCCCCTTCACCCTTTCTCCGTTTCAGTTTTTCTACTAAGCCGTCCCTACCTCGGATACGGCGACCCAAACCTATGCACAAGCGGGTCAATGCCGATAGAGGCATAGAATATGCCAAAGGTATAAAAGGCATATCCCGCTAAAATAAGTATATTAAATATTGCAAACCACCTCGGCCTCTCCTCTGTATTAGCAACAAGCTTTAAGCCGAGGGCAAGGCCGAGTATCATGGAGCCGATAAGCATGGGCATTGTATATGCCAT
>CAKKST010000301.1 GCA_919903585.1 Nitrospiria bacterium
CAAGCTCATTTTTAATATTCACAACCTCTATGGAGATTACTGCATCATTGGCCTTGGAGCCGAGGGTATTTACCTCCCTGTTCATCTCCTGAATCAGAAAGTCCAGCTTTCTTCCAACCCCCTTGTCTCTACTAAGAAATCTCTTAAACTGGTTTACATGACTTTTAAATCTGACAATCTCCTCTGTGATATCACACCGCTCTGCAATCAGGGCTACCTCCTGTGCGAGCCTTGCGTGGTCTATCTTTAATGATTTATTTATGGCAGCGATCCTCTCCCTCAGTTTTTTATGATATGTTAGGAAGACCCTGCCTGAGAGCCGCTCAATCTTATTAATAGCCTTTAAAACTATATTCAGTCTTTTAGCAATATCATTATAAAGCGCCTGCCCCTCCCTATTTCTTATCTCTATCAATGAAATTATTGCCTTATGCAGGACCCTTTTCAGTATCCTTGCAACCTCTTTCTCGTCTTCTTCCACAGGCGAGACCTTAATCATGTCGCTGAAACCTGACAGGAGGTTAATATCTATCTCACCCTTTAGGCCGAATCTTGCCTTTAAATCCTGAAGTATATTAAAATACTGCCTGACTAATTCTTCGTCAAGGACAAGCCTTTTTGCATAATCATCAGAGCCATTCCTTGAGATTATAACATCAAACTTGCCCCGTGAAAATTCCTTCTGTATTATTCCCTTTACCATCCCCTCAAGGGAGAGGAGTGTCCTCGGCAGCTTGATGGAGACATCGCAGTACTTATGATTTACAGAACGGATCTCTGCGACATAAGACTTGCCTTCGCCTGTCCATTCACTTCTTGCATAACCTGTCATACTCTGAATCATTATCTGCCCCAGGATGATCTGAATTTACTAATTCTATAATAACAATAGATAGTTTGTCAATCATTGAAAGATTTTTTAAATCCTTGATTTTTGCATCCTTTGATTGTAGAATATTTTAAAGGTAAGACAGGGTATCTCTAACAGGCTGTTGAAAAAGTCATCAACAGCCTTGATTACACAGATTAGAAAAAA
>CAKKST010000302.1 GCA_919903585.1 Nitrospiria bacterium
ATAGGAATCCGCATCCTGCTGAAATCCTGCTGCATTGTCCAAACCCTTTTTGATTGATGCTAATGACACGTCAGGCGCCGCCCTTTTTACCTCATTAAGGATACGGGGATTCTCCTGCACCTTTGCTAAAAAATCTATTAATACAGGCAGGCTGTTTTTCATTAAATCCAGATTTAGGATTATCCTTTTTGAGGCCTCAATATCTCCGTGCATCAGATCTATCTTCTGCATCTCGCTATTTATCATCTCTGCTGTCCTGTGAATCCTTGCCATCCTGCTTATGTAAAAAGAATAGAAACCCCATACACCAACTGATAATATTAAAAAAACACCTATGAGAATAAAGAGCCTCCGCCTCCCGGTTTCAACCTCAGCATCATCCTGAATCCTGATGTTTATTCTCGGCTGTTCAAATTCAGTGGAAACATCATCTTTATCAGGCTTATCCTCTTCCTCTTTAAGGAAGATAAGGTGCGAATCCCCGATTGTTATCTCATCACCAGCCTCCAGCTTTCTGGTCTTTATCTTCTCCTTATTAACAAAGGTGCCATTTGTGCTGTTGAGATCAACAACCCACCATCCATCCCTGTCCTTTTCAATACGGGCATGAATCCTTGATGCCTTCAGGTTATCTGTAAGGTCTATGTCGCATGACGATGCCCTGCCTATCTCGTGGACAACGCCTTTTAATGGAAAGGCCCTTCCCCTTTCACCATTCTTCTTTTCTATCAGCTTGTACATAACCTATGAAAACCTACGCCCTCTTTTTATAAAGGAAATAACCCAGATACCTATTCAGGACATTTGTCCTCGGAAGAAAGGATATCACAGGCTTGCGCCTCATACCCATCTTCTTCAGTTCTGCCATGATCTCGCTGTGGCTCTTGTCTATCTCTAAACCATTGCAAAATGCATTAATTGCCTTAAACCTGTAGCCGCCTGCAGAATAAACCTTGCCGAGGTTCAGAAAAAATAGCGGATTGTAAAACTCCTTCTTTATTGCCTTCACGCAAAACTCTGCGCCATCCCTGTATCTCTTTTCTGCTAAAGCAGTGGCAAGGCCAAGATAGGAAAGATAGATGGGTGGTATATTATCAACACCTTCATATCCGCCCTTTTTAATTGCCATCTTAATGGAGGACAATGCATCCCAGTACTTTTTGTCCTTAAGTAATTGTAAGGCTGCCTTAAATAACTCTTCTGAACTTAAATCCTGCATTATTTAAATATCACCTCCTGTTTAAATATGGATTAATCAAAATACCCTCCCCAAGGTGATACGCACCATCCCCAGAAACCGCTACCCTCCTTCCTTCAACCTTTAGCCTCCCCTCTGCAAAAAACTGGACAGCCATTGGATATATCTTGTGCTCATATTTTAGTATCCGTTTTGAAAGACTCTCTGCTGTATCATTATCTGAAACAGGAACTACTGCCTGGATTATAATCGGCCCTTCATCCATTCCCTCTTCAACAAAATGCACTGTGCAGCCGGAGAATTTTACCCCATACTCAATGGCCTGCCTTTGCGCATTTATGCCCGGAAAGGAGGGCAGGAGCGCCGGATGGATATT
Source organism: Nitrospiria bacterium (assembly GCA_919903585.1). GTDB lineage: Bacteria > Nitrospirota > CAKKRA01 > 9FT-COMBO-42-15 > 9FT-COMBO-42-15 > JACPZJ01. Next base: position 1,575 of record CAKKST010000302.1, read on the forward strand.
CATTATCCTGTCACGAAACGGCTCTATCAGTGCAGATGTAACAATCCTCATAAAACCTGCAAGAAGAACAAGGGCAACTTTATATTTTTTTAATTCCTCTACAACCTTCCTGTCATATTCCTCTCTCTTTTTGTATTCTTTGGGATTGATAAAAATGGTATCAATGTTATTTACCCTTGCACTTTCAAGACCCTGTGCATCCTTTTTATCGCTGATTACAACAACCACCTCTGCATCTATATTTCCGGCTTTAGAGGCGTCAATTATTGACTGAAGGTTAGAACCCCTGCCTGAAATCAGGACGCCAAGTTTTATCTTCTTAGACATATACGACCCTGCTCTCTCCCTTTTTTATCTCGCCAATTACATATGCCCTCTCACCAAGCTCCTCTGCCTTTGTCTTTATCCTTTCAATCTCAGCATCAGGCGCAACAAGTATCATCCCTATCCCCATATTAAAATCCCTGTACATCTCATCAATATCTATATTACCATTCTTTTGGATATATTTAAATACAGGCAGGACATCCCAGCTTTCTTTTTTTATAATTGCCTGATATCCCTCTGGAAGGACTCTTGGAAGATTTTCCGTAATCCCTCCACCGGTAATATGCGCAATGCCCTTAATCTCAAAATCCTTCATAAGCCCAAGGACTGTCTTTACATAAATTCTCGTTGGCTTCAAAAGCTCCTCACCAACTGTACAGTCAAACTCATCAATAAAGGAATCTACCTTTAGCCTCAGGTGATCAAAGAAAACCTTTCTTGCGAGGGAATAGCCATTGCTGTGAAGGCCTGTTGATGCAAGGCCGATAATCTTATCCCCTGCCTTAATTTGTGAACCATCAATAAGTTTCTCCCTGTCAACAACACCAACTGCAAATCCAGCAATATCATATTCCCCTTCGGAATAAAATGAAGGCATCTCTGCCGTCTCTCCGCCAATTAAGGCACAGCCTGCCTCCCTGCATCCTGCTGCAATCCCCTTTATAACATCTGCCGCCTTTTCTACATTTAATTTGCCTGTCGCAAAATAATCAAGAAAAAGGAGCGGCTCTGCGCCCTGCACAACAACATCATTAACAGACATGGCCACAAGATCAATGCCTACTGTATCGTGCTTGTCCATCATAAAGGCAATCTTTAATTTTGTGCCAACACCGTCTGTGCCTGAGACAAGTATGGGGTCTTTATATTTTTTGGGGTCAAAACGAAAGAGGCCGCCAAAACCGCCAATATCAGTAGCCACCTCTTTCCTGAATGTAGCGCGGACAAGGGGCTTTATCATTTCAACAAGCCTGTCTCCTGCGTCAATATCCACACCCGCAGCCTTATAATCCATTTTTGACATAAGAACTCTCCTTCCTGTGATTTTGATTATATTAGATATGAAGGGGAAGGTCAATAATATCATTCTAAAATACCTCATTTACTTGACATTTATCCTAAGATTAATTATGTTTAATTATAATGAGCGCCAAAAAATCACCTCTATGGTCGTGGGTTGGGCAGAGGATCAGCGCCCTTATACTGGCAATCGGGATACCTGTTCATATAATTGCCATACCGCTTTCTGATAAAAAAATAAGCTCTTCTTTTGTCTCAGAAAGGCTTTCACACACAGGATGGCTTATATTTGATTTACTACTTCTGTTGTGCTGTGTGTATCATGGCTTAAATGGCATATACTCAATAAGCCTTGATTTCAATCCTGATAAAAAGACTACAAAGGCGCTCTCCTTATCATTCCTGATATTAGGCATTACATTATCAATATATGGCATCTTAATCCTCTGGAGTTTTATCAGATGAACTATCTCAAAGACTTCATCATAAACAGACATACAGGCCAGACAGCCTTTGGCATACACAGGATAAGTGGGATAGCCATTACAATCTATCTCCTCCTCCATATTATGATGCACAGCACAGCCCTGATATTTGGCAAGGACGCCTATGACAGACTTGCAATTGCAATGGACAATCCTTTGGCGCATCTATTTGAGCTTTTCATAATAATAACCGCCGCACTCCATCTATTAAATGGGATAAGACTGCTGCTCCTTGATATATTTCCTTTAACAAGATTTCAAAAGGAGCTCTTTTTTATTGTCATCTTTTTAACAGCCTTTGTAGGCATCTACAGCCTGTCAGTCTACTTTGAAAGGATCTTTTAATGTATAAGTTTGATGCAATAATCATCGGCAGCGGCCTTGCCGGGCTGAGGGCAGCCTATGAGCTTGTAAGCAATAAGATAAATACTGCCATCATCTCAAAGGTCTATCCACTAAGGTCACACTCCATTGCTGCACAGGGCGGTGTAAATGCTGCCCTCGCTAATAATGAGAATGCGAAAGATGACAGCTGGGAAAAACATGCCTGCGATACAATTAAGGGGAGCGACTATCTCGGTGATCAGGATGCCATATTAAAGATGTGCAAAGAAGGCCCGCAGAGGATATTTGAGCTTGAACACTGGGGCTGCCCCTTTAGCAGAACAGATGACGGAAGGATTAGCCAGAGGCCCTTTGGCGGCCAAGGCTTTCCGAGGACAGCATATGCAGCAGACAGAACAGGCCATGCAATGCTGCATACCTTATATGAACAGATAATAAGGATTAATGAAGAAAACAAATGCCTCACCTTTTTTAATGAATGGCTCGTAACAAGATTGATTGTAAATGATAAAACCATTACAGGCATTATAGCCCTTGATTTAAAAACAGGAAATTTAGAGTTATTCAAGGCAGATGCAGTAATAATTGCAACTGGCGGCGCCGGGAGGCTGTATGGAAAATCAACCAATGCATTAATAAACACAGGCATTGGCCTTTCTATTGCCTATCATGCAGGCGCAGATTTAAAGGACATGGAGTTTATACAATTTCATCCAACAACCCTTTTTACCACAAATATCCTGATTACAGAAGGGGCAAGAGGCGAGGGCGGCTACCTCTTAAATAGCGCAGGAGAGCGATTTCTTGCAAATTACGAGGACTCAAAAAAGGCAATGGAGATAGCGCCGAGGGATATTGTCTCAAGGAATATGATAAGGGAGATTAAAAAGGGAAACGCCATTAATGGGCAGTATCTCCATCTTGATTTAAGGCATCTCGGTAAAAATCTGATTATGGAAAGGCTGCCCGGTGTAGTGGAGCTTGCAGGTAAATTTGCAGGGATAAATGCAATTACAGAACCTATACCAGTTGAGCCCGGGCAGCATTATACAATGGGCGGGATAGATACAGACATGGACACAAAGACAAAGATTAATGGCCTCTATGCTGCCGGCGAGGCAGCCTGTGTCAGTGTGCATGGGGCTAACAGACTTGGAGGCAATTCTCTTTTAGAGACCGTTGTATTTGGCGCTGCGGCAGGTGAAATGGCAGGAAAATATATAAAAACAAATTCCAAATCTCAAATCTCAAATTTGGAATGTGACGAGGCATTGAGAGAAGAAGAAAAGAGAATCAGCAGGCTCTTTGAAGGTGAAGGCAGAGAAAATGCCTTTAATCTATTTGAGGAATTAAACAGGATAATGTGGGAGAATTTTGGCATCTTTAAAGAAGATGCACAGATGAAGGCAGGGCAGAAGGAGTTTAAGAATATAAAGGAGAGAAGCAGGGATTTAAGACTTAGATATAAGGGGAAAAGATTCAACTTTGAACTCTACTGGCTCTTGGAATTTCTCGGTAGCATTAACATTGCAGAGGCAATAATAGCCGGCGCCATTGAGCGAGCCGAGTCGCGGGGATCTCATTACAGAACTGATTATCCAAAAAGGGATGATGAAAACTGGCTTAAACACACAATAGCATCATACAGCCAAGAAGGCCCTAAGCTCAGTTATAAGCCTGTTGCATTGGGGTATGTAGCGCCGGCAGAGAGGAAATACTAAATGAAAAAAATAAATTTCAAAATCTTCCGCTTTGACCCTGAAATAAATGAGGCGCCATACTTTGATAATTTTGATATATCTGTAAGGCATGGTGATACAGTCCTTGCAGGCCTGTTTTATATTCAGAAGAATATTGATCCCTCCCTTGCCTTTAGATTCTCCTGCCGCGGCGCTGTGTGCGGCTCCTGCGCCATGCACATAAACGGAAAATACTGTCTTGCCTGTGAGACGCAGATATTAGAACTGAATACTGATACAATAACCATCCAGCCCCTCGGCCATTTACAGGTATTAAGAGACCTAATTGTAGACTTCACGCCATTTTATGAAAATTACAGCCGCATAAAACCTTATCTTGTAGGAAAAGAACCAGCGCCAGAAAAGGAATATATCCAGACACCAGAGGAGAGAAGCAGACTCAATAATATCATTGACTGCACCCTTTGCGGCGCTTGTTATGGCGCATGTGCAACTGCCGGGATAAACAAGGAATACCTTGGGCCTGCGGCATTATTGAAGGTAGAGAGATTTTTAAGGGACTCGCGCGATAGTATAGCAAATGAGAGGCTAAGGATTGTTGATGACCTTCATGGCGTCTGGAGATGCCATTCAATATTCAGTTGTCAGGAGGTCTGCCCCAAAAACCTCAGCCCAGCAAAGGCAATAGCAGAGATAAAGAAGAAATTATTGCTGAAAAAGGTTAAACGGTAAGGTATGCCTGAGCCGCTTTAGCATATAGGTTTTTCTGAAACGCAAAGAAAATTGAACGAATATATAGTGTTTCTGAATTAGTATACCCTAAGATGTGGTGAGGTGGAAGCAAGAAATTTAGGGTAATAAGCTGCTTGAAATCTGGTTGTTTATGGGATAATATTAAAACCAGGAGGTGAGGCATGACAGAAGATGTATAGTGTCTATGATCTCCCTTACCTTCTGCATTGTCATAACCGATGACCCGTTTACCTTTTACAATATAGACAAAGGAGGCTCTTGCAAAACTGTCTGTCATCCCCGAATGCTTCTATCCCCGATACAAACATTCGGGGACGGATATGGTTTTTCAAGCAATTAGAACCATATTCCCGCTCAGAAACTCTGCGGGAATGACAGAATGTGTAAGTGATTTATTTTATTAGAGATGTTTGGTGGAGCTGAGCGGGATCGAACCGCTGACCTCCTCGTTGCGAACGAGGCGCTCTCCCAACTGAGCTACAGCCCCAAGTGTAATGTAATTGACAAAAAGGATGGGTGTAGTATATCATATTTTTGTGGTAAAGAGAATATTCTCTGCAATAATATCCTTTCTCATCATTACAGTCATTATTATAACACCATCCTATGCAGCCGGGCCGGGCGACCTTACATGGTTAGATTATTACGAGGGGTTACAGAAGGCGCAAAAGGAAAACAAGCCTGTCTTCATTTATTTTTACCGCATCGGCTGCCCACAGTGCAAGATATTAAATGAAGAGATCATGACAGATGAATCAGTAAAAAGGATTCTTAATGAAAACTTTATATTAATACAGATTGATGGCGAAGGCAGTAAGAAGCAGAGGGACGCGTCAGGAAAGATGGTAACAGAAAGGCAGCTCGCAAAGGACTATAGTGTTGTTGCCTATCCGCTTGTCTGGTTTTTGCAGCCTGATGGAAAGCAGATATATAAACTTACAGGTGTGTTTGCTGTAAAGGATTATTTGCAATTTATTAATTATGTTGGCAATGGCTGGTATAAAAAGATGGGCATGAAGCAGTATCTCACTGAAAGGCCTGAGGGTGCGTATAGGGAGTAAAAGAATCCTGAGCAAATAAAAAAGCCCACCAGCAATGGTGGGCTTTTTTTAGTTTTATTCCCGGCAGCGTCCTACTTTCCCATGGCCTTACAGCCATAGTAACATCGGCCCTGGAGGGCTTAACTTCCGTGTTCGGGATGGGAACGGGTGTGGCCCCTCCGGTATCGCCACCGGGAAATTGTATTTAAGTAAAAGCCGAATTTATCAGAAGCAAATATTTTATGGTCAAGCCTCACGACCTATTAGTACTGGTTAGCTAAACCCCTCTCAGGGCTTACACACCCAGCCTATCAACCTTGTAGTCTACAAGGGGTCTTTAGGTATCATGTGATACGGGATATCTAGTTTTGAGGCGGGTTTCCCGCTTAGATGCTTTCAGCGGTTATCCCTTCCGAACATAGCTACCCGGCGCTGCCCTTGGCAGGACAACCGGCAAACTAGAGGTTCGTCCAACCCGGTCCTCTCGTACTAGGGTCGGGTCCTCTCAAATATCCTACACCCACGACAGATAGGGACCAAACTGTCTCGCGACGTTTTGAACCCAGCTCTCGTACCGCTTTAATCGGCGAACAGCCGAACCCTTGGGACCTACTACAGCCCCAGGATGCGATGAGCCGACATCGAGGTGCCAAACCGCGTCGTCGATGTG
>CAKKST010000303.1 GCA_919903585.1 Nitrospiria bacterium
AGGGTAATAGTTTACGACAGCATTGCCTTTCCGGACGCAAGCATTATCTGGGCGCTTCTGAAATATTATGGGCATGACAATGTGCAGGTATTGAAAGGCGGGTTTGAGAAATGGGTTTCAGATGGCCGTGAAGTGAGCAGCAGGCTGACAAAGATACAGAAAAAGACCTTTATTCCAAAGCCGAGAGCTGAGATGGTTGCAAGCCGTGAATGGCTATTTAAGAATAAAGAGAGGGTGATTCTTCTGGACATGAGAAGCTTTGAGGAATATGTCGGCGTGAACCCTGCAGGCAATCCACGAGGAGGGCATCTGCCCGGTGCGATTAGCTTAGATTGGACTCATCTTGCAGGCAATGAAACAGTTAAATCCCCTGCTGAGATTCAGAAGATTCTAAAGGAGGCAGGGATAACAAAGGATAAGGAGATTGTTACCTACTGCAATATCGGTTTTGGACGTTCCACCTATGGGCTTATGGCTCTGAAGATGCTCGGGTATAGCAATGTACGGGTATATGGCGGTTCCTTTGAGGACTGGTCAAATGCTGCTGAGCTTCAGGTAGCCACAACAAAGATAGGGTCTTTCAAGGATTGGAGGCAATAAATATGTTGTATGCACTTATAATCGGCGCTGCCTTTGGCTTTGCTATGCACAGGGGCGGCATCACAAGATACTCAAGGATAATGGGCGCCCTTCTAATGAAGGACTTCAAGGCAATGAAATTTATGTTCACCGGCACAGCAGTAGCCCTATTGATTTATGCCATTGGCGACCTTTCAGGCATTGGCCCTGTTCAGAGGATAAACGGCTATTTTGGAATGGGGCATATAGTAGGCGGTGTTCTCTTTGGCATTGGCATGGCATTAGCAGGACTGTGACCCGGAACCTGTGTGGCCAGGTGGGCCGCTGGAAAATTTCTGATACTCTCAGGTTTGCTCGGGATTATTGCAGGCGTCCTTGTTTATGATAATCTTTTTCCTCTGCTCAGCGGATTAGGAGAGGAGCAGCGGTTCATTACCCTCCCGATGATTCTTCAGATTCCTTTTGGCTACATTGCTATTACCCTCGGCATGACCTTCCTTATGATGAGCTTTTTTATGAACATATTTGACCCTGCAAGAAAATTTAATCAGAAGCAGGAGGGGCTTCCCATTTTAAAAAGGGAATGGGGCTGGCTTTCAACAGGCGCAATTGCAGGATTGGCTATTGCCATGAGCGCATTCATGGGTGAATATCTATCCTTCTCAGGCGGATTTCTGGCGTTAGTAGCGCATGTTGCCTCTTTTGCAGGGCATCCGCTTCAAAGCGTTCCGACCCTCAGTGAGAGCACAGCATGGCGTGCAATGCTCGTAATCGGGCTGATACCCGGCGCATTTATCAGCAGCCTTCTTGCAGGGACTATAAAAAAGGAGGAGATTACACCGCTCTTTCAGGCTGCCTTTGGAAAGAGGCTTTACCTGCGCCTTATAACTGTCTTTATCGGAGGTGTGCTGATGGTTGTTGGCGCACTTACAGGCGGCGGCTGTACAACAGGCGCATTTATGTCTGGCTGGCCCACACTCTCTGTGGGAAGCTTTGTAATGGGGATGACCTTCTTTGGCACAGCAATGTTTACTGCCCACATCCTCTATTTCAGGAGGTATCAGTTGATAAAGGAGGTAAGGGAGAGGGAAGGGCTTAATTTGGCAAATGATTGATATACCCCTCACCCTAACCCTCTCCCCAAAGGGGAGAGGGAAATGTGGTGTGCCTCTCCCACAAGGGGAGAGGGGACTCTAAAATCCCCCCTCCCTTGATGGGAGGGGTAGGGGGAGGGTGAATCATGTCTATAAATTATCTGACGGCTAATTAGTTATGAGGGCTTTTATGTTTGAAAGGCTGAGTTTAAATAGAAGGGCTTTTATCAAGCTTGCTGCAGTCATCCTTGGCGGAGGCGCAATATTTGCATATTTCAGAAAGGCGCTTGATTTCCTCTGGCCTGCAAAGGAGGCGTATGTCTCAAAGGAACTCAGGGATGTCAGCAAAGAGACGCAGGAGCTTTACCGCTCTGAGTTTATATATACAAGGGGAGACAGCACAGGCTATTCTCCCCATTGCGTAAATTGCAAGGGAAATTGCGCCTGGCAGACCTTTGAAAAGGATGGCAGGATTGTAAGGGAAGAGCAGGTATCAAACTATCCTCAAATCAGCCCTGATATACCTGATGCAAACCCGCGGGGCTGCAATAAGGGCGCCTTACATTCACAGTCCCTTTACGAAAAGGACCGCATCCTCTATCCAATGAAGAGAATCGGCAGCCGGGGTGAGGGGAAATGGAAACGGATAAGCTGGGACGAGGCAACAGAGGAGATTGCTGAAAGGATAGTAGAACTTGAGAATAAGAAGGAATTTAATAAGCTCATGGTTTATGCAGGCACAGGCATACTCTCTCCTGTGAGAAGGGCTGCATCGCTCCGGCTCGGCTCTCTTCTTGGCGCTGTTCGTTTTAATGTTGCAGGCGCTGTTGGCGATATGTTTCCCGGCGCAACAGTTGCCTATGGCATCTCCACAGTGGGCTGCTCCTCAGAGGCATGGTACGAGGCTGACTATCTCCTCGTCTGGGGGATGAATCCCACAGTCTCACGGATTCCAGATGCCCACTATATCTATGAGGGAAAGTACAGGGGCGCAAGGGTGGTTGCCCTTTCGCCTGATTATAATCCCACTGCAAGGCAGAGCAGTTTGTGGATACCAATAAACCCTGGCACAGACAGCTTCTTTGCTATGTCAATGATTAATGTAATCCTGAAGGAGAGGCTCTATAATGCTGAATTTATCAAGGAGCAGACTGATTTGCCTCTGCTGGTCAAGAAGAGCGACGGAATGCTGCTTCGCAAATCTGATATGGTAAAGGGCGGGAGCAGTCAGGTCTTTTACTTTTTTGATGAGAAGTCCTCCAGTGCAGTAGCGGCGCCCGGAAGTATGGGTAGCAGCGAATCCACGCTTCGCCTCGGTGAAATCAAGCCTGCTTTGGAAGGCGCATTTAAGGTAAAAACAAGCACTGGTCAGACGATTGAGGTGACAACTGTATTTGAGATGATAAAAAGAGAGGTTGAAAAATTTTCACCTGAGAAGACCCAAAAATACACAGGGATACATCCGAGCGTCATCTATAATGAAGCAAGGAAATTCGCTGCTGCCAAGAAGGCAATAGTTCTCATGGGCTACAGGGTGCATAAATACTTCTGGGGCGTGCTTACCTGCTGGGAGGCAGCGCTTATGCTTGCGCTTACAGGACATGCCGGCAGGAGGGGCGGCCTGGATATAGACAATGAGTGGTCGCTCGGAGATTTTGGCGCGATCTCTTCGCCAAAACCTGCACGCTTTGGCTCAGGCTCTCTCGGTGAGTGGATGGATGGGGAGATGTGGAGGGGCTTCCTCTCGCATTATGACGATGCAGCGCTAAAGAAAAACGCAGGACTGAGCAAGAAAGAGCTTTTGGGGCTTATTGATGCTGCAGTGAAGAAAGAGGGGTTTGCATATTTTGATAAGCCAAAGGTGATGCTCCTCTTCCATGACAACAAGTTTGAAAGAAACAATGCCCAAAAACAGACAGAAAAAGCGCTCCTCAATTCTCTTGAGCTCTATGTTAATGTAAACTACCGATGGGATTCATCTGCAATACTTGCTGATATTGTGCTTCCGAGCATAACAAATTATGAGGGCTGGGAATTAAGGGCTGACCCGGGCTATTCACGATTTGCAAATGTGATGATGCCGCCGGAGGGCCTGAAGATTCCAGGGGAAGCCAAATCTGAATGGGAGATATGCATGCTCCTTTCAAAGAAGATTCAGGAGATATCAAAAAAGAAGGGGATAGGCAGTATAGAGGATAAGCAGTTCAAGACAACAAGGGATATGGATAAGATATATGATGATTTTATTACAGTAGGCAATAGCAGGATTACCGGCGAGAAAGAGCTTCTTGAGTGGGCGCTCTCCGCATCATCAGCATCAATCGGTAGCGCTGATATGAAGAGCCTTAAAAAAACAGGTTTTGTGAAGCTCGCGGATGCTGCTGGACAGACAAGCCCATTGTATCCTGACAAGCCCTTCTATCCTTTTGAACCGCAGGCTTATCTCAAGCAGCCTTATCTGACACTCTCTGGAAGGCAGCAGTTCTATGTTGACCATGAGATCTATCTGAGGCTTGGCTGTGCAGCGCCTACTGCAAGAGGGCCTGTAAGGCCGAGCAAATATCCATTTGCCTATTACAATCCGCATACCAGATACGGAATTCACACAACTTGGAGAACAGGCAAGTATCATCTAAGACTCCAGAGGGGTGTTCCATATATCTGCATAAACCCAAAAACAGCTTTAAGCATGGGGATAAAGGATGGGGATAAGGTCAGGGTCTTTAATGATATAGGAGAGATGTTTGCTATGGCAAAGCTCCATCCCGGCACGCCTGTGAATTTAATCTGGACAGAGCATGCATGGGAGAACTT
>CAKKST010000304.1 GCA_919903585.1 Nitrospiria bacterium
TTGTAGGCACGGTTTTAACCGTGCTGTTTTTGATTATGTTGCGTCTGTTAATTTCAAAAGCACTTTTCCCTTTTATACCTTTCATAAAGTGAGAAATCGTAAAGGCATTGGTAGTTGGAGCAACCAATAGATGTGTGTGGTCCGGCAGAATTACAAAAGCGTGTAATTTAACTGCACAGGAATGGGAAAATTCTCGCATAGTAGCAAGTAATATTCTAATATTTTCTTCATTTGAAAAGACTCTAATTCTATCCACTGTTGTGGTAGTAACAAAATATAAGTGATTTTGAAGATGGAACCTTTTTAACTGAATATTCCTGACCTTGTAATTTTCCATAAGATACTCATCATTATTTGCACGGTTAAAACCGTGCCTACTACAATTATATTACCATTGGATTAAATCTGTGCCTACCTGAAAAAGCACGGTTAAAACCGTGCCTACATTATTGCATTACCATGCCTACTAAGAAGAGGCTGCCGGCAGAATGACCCTAAAGGTCGCGCCTGCGCCTTCCCTGCTCTCCACCTCTATCTTTCCATTGTGCGAAAGAATTATCTTATGCACAAGGGCAAGGCCGAGGCCTGTGCCTTTTGGCTTTGTGGTAAAAAACGGGAGAAATATCCTTTCTATCTTATCTGCCGCTATACCTATGCCTGTGTCCCTGATAGAAATCTCAACTGTCCTGTCCATGCCCTCTATTGCATAATATCTCCCGCTGACCTCTAACCTGCCGCCATCAGGCATGGCATCAATAGCGTTCTGTATAAGATTTGTAAATGCCTGCCTTATCAAAAGCTCATCTGCCATGACCTCCGGCATATCAAGGGGGATATTAATATCTATTATATGTCCTATATGTCCTATATGACCTATTTCTTTTGCCATAGATTTTATCAGGATATTTCTTAGCATTTTATTTATATCCACAGGCTTTAATGACAGCGGCGCTGCCTTTCCGAGGCTCAGGAGCTCATTGATCATCATCTCCATTGTATTAAGCTCATTCATTATCGCCTCTATCATTCCCTGCATTGGCTCCTTCTTTCCTATCTTCTTTGAGAGGAGCTTTGCAAAGCCGAGTATTGTGCCCATCATATTCCTGAATTCGTGTGCAATGCCGCCTGCAAGCTCTCCAAGCACAGTCAGCCTGTCCTTCTGTCTTATCTCATCCTGCAATCCTTTTATCTCTGTTATATCACTGAATATAAGGATTGTGCCAATAGCCTCATCCTTTCTGTCCTTTAAAATAGACGAGCTTATCCCTATCCATTTCTTCTCGCTGCTGCCTCTAACAATCTCAAGCTCCCTCCTCAGGCTCCCCTCCTGTCTCTGGAGGGTTGTATTTAACAGATGGCAGAGCCCGCTCTCCTCACCAAAGGCATCCCAGCAGGACTTTCCCAGAAGCCCGTTTCCCTCAATACCCAGTATTTTCTCTGCCGCCTCATTAAAGGTGGTAATCTTGTTTTCCTTATTAAAGGCGATTACGCCGCTGCTTACGCTTTTTAAGATATCTTCATTATAATCCTCTACAACCCTTGTCCTCTCCTCTGCCTCTGTGCGGAGGCGGCTTAGCTCCTGCTCCTTTGTCTTAACCTGCTGCATTAAGGAATGAAAGGTATGTATTAAAAAACCTGTGTCGCCCTTTATCTTTGCCTCATCGCCCTCCTTTGCTTCTTTTGTCCTCCCTGCTGTTAAAAATGCGCGGGCAGCGTAAAAAATAAGGACGATAATGACAGCGCCTGTCAGAATCTTAATAAATACAGATGATGTGTCCTCCCTTTCCTCTCCCTTCTCCATCTGACGGAACATCTTTACTATGACAATATTCCTCTCCTGCGTGGAAGGATTTTTAAAGGGCGCATAGGCGATCTTTATCCATCTGTTATTCTTCGCATCAAAAGAAGATATTACAGCGCCCTCGCCCTTATCTGTCTTCTCCTGTATGGCCTTGTCTAAATTAACCCTCTGCCTGTTTTTATCCCTGATGTCTATTCCATCCTTATCAAGGACTATAATCTGCATTGCCCCGCTTCTTTTCTCCATTGAGGCAATGAAATCAGGATCGCTGTCTATCCTGTCAAAATCTGATTCAATCTCCCTTGCTATAAGCATGGCGGTTATATTTATCCTCTTTTCAAATTCATCGTTCAGATCCTTCTGTATAGAAGATACAAAAGAGAGCGTATGAAAACTGATTATGGCTAATAAAACAAAAAGCGAAAATGCCAACAGCCATATCAGACCCTTTACATTTTTGCTCCAAAAATACATATTCTCCTCAGCAATGTAGGCACGAATTTATTCGTGCCTGCCTGTCGGCAGACAGGCAAAACAGCACGGTTAAAACCGTGCCTACAAATTCATGGTGGGTCTGCGGGGTTAGAAAACCCCGCCTATCTATAGGCAGGACATTCCTGTCCTGCAACTTTCTAAATTTTCATTCCACTTTGGCCAACTTGTTGGCACGAATGTTTCATAACTACCTGCCAAGATTTATGTACCACTTAATTATATCATTCCCCCACAGAAGAGATGCTATGGCGCCGAGCGCAAGAAACGGCCCAAATGGGACAGGGTGTTTTCTTCCCTTGCCCTTAAAGATCATTAAGGAGAGTCCAACAATAGCGCCGGCAAGCGCCCCCAAAAATATGGTAAGCAGCGTATATCTCCAGCCCAAAAAAGCGCCGATCATTGCAATTAGCTTTATATCGCCGCCGCCCATGCCTCCCCTTGATGCGACAGCAACAAGATAAAAAAGACCTCCGCCCAGAAGCAGGCCGATCAGGGAATTGAGCCACCCTACAGGCAGGACTGCTGCGCCGAGGATGAAGCCTATTAATATCCCCGGCAGGGTTATCCTGTCCGGGATTATCTGGTGCTCAAGGTCAATAAAGGTAACAACAATCAGTGCAGAGTAGAGTAAGGCATAGATCAGGGCATTAATGCCGACACCGAATTTCCAGATCATAATGACATAGCCTGCTGCATTTAAAAATTCCACCAACGGATATTGGAATGATATCTTTTCCCCGCATTCCCTGCATCGCCCTTTTAGCAGGATGTAACTTATTATGGGCATATTGTCGTATGGCTTTATCTTTTTATTACAAGCAGGGCAGTGCGAAGAAGGAAAGACAATGGACTCCTTTTTTGGTATACGGTATATGCAGACATTCAAAAAACTCCCTATAACAGAGCCAAAGAGAAAGGCTGTAATATACTGAAAGACGGCTATCTTCTCCATTTATCTTAAATATACCACAGACCCCCCTTTTGTTCAAGGATGTAACAACTGAAAAAAATTGACTTTTATTGTCCATATTGGTATATTTTTATGAAAATCTTATATATTAATGTAGGGGCACGACATGTCGTGCCCTTATGGGCATGGGGCGCTGTGCCCGACAGGAGATATATTGCATTTGTATTAATATCCGGGAGGGAAAAGGAATATGCTAAAGGAAGTATCAAAAATCTGGATGGACGGAAAGTTTGTTGACTGGAAGGACGCAAGGATTCATGTCCTTACCCATACACTTCATTATGGCCTCGGGGTCTTTGAAGGGATTCGCTGCTACAAGAGGGCAGACGGCTCTGTTATCTTCAGATTAAAGGAGCATGTGGACAGGCTCTTTTCATCTGCCCACATCTGCCAGATGAAAATACCATTTACGAGAGAGGAGATACAGGAGGCAGTAAAGGAGACCGTGCGCGTAAACAAACTTGAGGAGTGTTACATAAGGCCTATTGCATATATCGGGTATGGCGAGATGGGACTCTTTGTGAAGGATAACCCTATCTGTGTTGCCATTGCTGCATGGCCTTGGGGGACATATCTCGGCGATGAGGGGATTAAGAACGGTATTCGGGCAAAGGTGTCATCCATCAACAGGCATCATGTAAATATAAGCATGACTCGCGCAAAGGTATGCGGCTATTATGTGAACTCCCAGCTTGCAAAGAGGGAGGTTGTAACCAACGGCTATGATGAGGCAATAATGCTGGACACAGACGGCTATGTTGCTGAAGGCCCCGGCGAGAATATATTTATTGTTAGAAATAATCTCTTAAAGACCACACCGCTTACATCAATATTAGAAGGGATAACAAGGGATTCAATTATACAGCTTGCAAAAGAAAAGGGTATTTTAGTTGTGGAGGCAAGGTTTACAAGGGATGAGCTTTATATAGCAGATGAGGCATTTTTTACAGGCACTGCAGCAGAAATAACGCCTATAAGAGAGATTGA
>CAKKST010000305.1 GCA_919903585.1 Nitrospiria bacterium
TCTATTATTATTATGAACTATTTTGCAGTTCTCTCTATAAGAAATACCGAGGATATCCTTATACGGCGCACCGCTGACTATTTCCTTAATTGTCTCATCGCCTTCACCGCGCACAATAACATCAATAGTGGGGCATCTGTTGAAGAGATATTCCACCTCTTCAGTAGCCTTATACCCCCCTACGACCACTGGGATATCGTCAGGCAGTTTACAGATAAGCTCACAAATCTCTTTAAAATTAAAATTCCAAGTGACGCTGATACATAAAAGGTCAATCTCTTTCCTGATAAACTCGTTTAGATTATTTATATCCTGAAATTCCTTTTCATGCCTCAAGTCCATGAGGGTTATTTTTCCCACAAGGTTTTTCATACTTGTTGCAATATATTCAATTCCAGTTGGAGGAAAAAGACCGACAACAGATGTAGAGTCTTTGTAATATGGATTTAATGCGAGGACATGATTGTATTTCATGAAATGCAGATTATCATTGATTAGACTCAAAGTCAATTCAAAATTAAATCTTATACAAACGCCTTTATTCCCAAGATGTTGCTACCAATAATCAGCTTCTGAATTTCAGATGTCCCTTCGTAAATAGTTGCAACCTTTGCATCGCGGTAATATCGCTCAAGTGGATATTCGTTAGAATAACCATAGGCGCCGTGTATCTGTATTGCCTCTGATGCTGCCTTCACTGCTGACTCTGAGGCAAAGAGCTTTGCCATTGATGTTTCTGTTGTATTCTTAATCCCTTTATTTTTTAAATGGCCTGCACGGTACACCAGAAGTCTTGATGCATCAAGGTCAACTGCCATAACTGCTATCTTTTCCTGAATCAACTGGAAAGAACCGATGGGCTTGCCAAACTGCTGCCTCTGCCTTACATATCTCACACATGCATCAAGACATCCCTGAATAATCCCAACACTACCTGCTGCAACGCTGTATCTTCCATTGTCAAGGGCGGACATGGCGATCTTAAAGCCGTCACCAATCTGACCAAGCAGATTCTCCTTTGGCACCCTGCAATCATTAAAGATAAGCTCGCCTGTGTCAGATGAACGAAGGCCAAGCTTTCCAGTAATCCTTGATGTAGTAAATCCCTTTGTCCCCTTTTCAACCAAAAAGGCTGCGATACCCTTATGTTTTTTGGATTTATCTGTCTGTGCAAAAACAATGGCAATATCTGCAACTGTGCCATTTGATATCCATATCTTTGTACCGTTGATGACCCACTCATTATCTTTTAAAACAGCAGTGGTAGATTGATTGGAAGCATCAGAACCAGCATCAGGCTCTGTTAAGCCAAAGCAGCCGAGCATCTCGCCTTTGCATAATTTGGGAAGGTATTTATTCTTCTGTTCCTCTGTGCCCCATTTCAGGATTGTAAGTTCAACGAGAGAAATTTGCACTGATAAGGTTGTGCGGAGGGATGAGCATCCTCTGCCAATCTCCTCTGTGATAATGGCATGGCTTATATAATCAATGCCGGCGCCGCCATACTCAATTGGGATTGGCCCTCCAAGAAGGCCTAATGGCGCCATCTTTTTCAGGAGTTCATAAGGAAATTTTTCTTTTAAATCATTTTCTCTTGCAACAGGGATGACCTCCTTATCCACAAACTCCCTTACAGTATTTCTTATCATCTCCTGTTCAGGTGAAAGGTCAAAGTCCATACTACCCTCAATTATAATAAAATCAATAGAATCTCAATCTTGTAACCTTTGAAATCTTTTCAAAGTCCTCGTCGTTATGTAAAAGCAACAGGTTATTTTCTATAGCAGTCTGCGCTATAAGGCAGTCAATAGTGCTTCCAACCTGATAACCCTTCTTCCTGCATCTAAAATAAATCTCTGCTGCCTTTGCAAAAGACTCCTTTTTGTTTTTTAATTCATAGAATATCTGTGTTTCAAGATAGGCTTTGAGTTCAGCAAACTCCTTTTCTGTCTTTACACCTTGCAGCAGTTCCTGATATATAAATAAGTTTATACCGAAGGGAATGCCAGCATCAAAAATAAATTGAAGTTTATTAGTAGCTGTATTTTGAATCCCTTTAAAATAATCTATTAAGACGGAGGTATCAGCAAGAATCATATCAATTGCCTTTTCTTAACGCTTTATAATCGTAATCGTTTTTAAAATGTATTTTCCCCCTCAATCTTCTCAAATCCATTCTTTTATGATCATCAATAAATTTCTGAAGCGCCTCTTTTATTAGGTCCTTTTTGGTCTTTGCCTTGGAATACTTAAGAGCCTCCATAAAAAGCCTCTCATCAATCACTATATTCGTTCTCATTTGAATACACCTCCATATACACATTATCATACACCTTCTTTTCTGAAAAATCAAGAAAGCTTAGTTTGTTTTTTTACCTCTTGGTAGGTTTTCTTGTGATATTTTTAGAAGTTGGGATTTTCCTGCTGCCGACGGCAGCAATAGGCTAAGATGCTCAGCCCTTTTTAGAGTCGTAGTTATAGAAGATAAAGTAAACTATAATTGAGGCAAAAAGTATGTACTTGTAGATATCATCCTTATAAAGATATAACAGGATCAGGGATATTACTGCAATTCCAAAACTTACCCAGTTGGCTATCTTAATAATATTGGTTGGCAGATTTTTAACATATTTACCAATGAAAAATATAGCTGCAAAGATTGCGATAAATATTCCTATGTAGAAGACCATCATTGCCATGTTAGAAGATAATATAATCTAAAAGACAGGAGGGTGTCAAGGATTTTTATGCTTTAAATCAATTCCAAAGCGCTTTATCTTGCTGTAAAGTGTGGGGCGGCTGATATTAAGCCGCCGCGCAGTCTCATGGAGATTGCCCTGAGCCTCTTTAAGAACACGAGTGATTAGATCGCGTTCTATATCATGGAGGGAATCTGGATTTCCCTTGATATTTGCAGATGGCCTCCCAATGCCTAATTATACAATGCACTGATTATTGTATAAATAAAACAAAATAAAATTATAGACCTTGTTTTCCTCTCTTCTCCTCATGTGCCCTAATAAATGCCACAATCTCTCTGGCAAATCGGTCAAGGTCTTTTAGATTATTAACAGCAATGTGATAAAGCTCTTCTGAAGTAATCTCTCTATAGAAATGAACCATGCGGTTTCTGTACCCTGCCATAGCATAAAGAGTATCCGATAGTTCTTTTGTTATTATACCCTCTTGACCCAATGCCTTTGCTATGCTCTTATATTCTATTTCTTTATGCCCGATTGTTTTGGCAAGGATATGCCTCCCAATATCAAAGACCGCCTCAATCGCCCTTCTTAGATAGCTTTCAACAAAGGGCGGGTTTTTCTTATCTGATATAAACTCTTCTAAGGTCATTGCAGAAAATGGCCTTAGCTCCTTAAGGCAGGTTTCTATAAAACTCAGCAATTCAAGGATTCGGGCTGTATTCAAATTCGCTATAACCATCTTCTATAGCCTCCATAACCTCACTATCAAAAATCTTCTTCTTAAAGAGCATGTCCTCAGCCCTTTTCATCACTTCTTCCTCAAATTCATCTGCCACATGCTCATCCTTCTCGTATATCCTTATACCCTTTATTATTTCATACTGAAATAATGCGCTCATTTCGTGCATGAATACAAGGTCAATATTAAAAGGCTCAAAGAGCATTGAGATTTCTTTATACATCTCGCCGTAAATTTTCATAGCTTCAGTTGGAGGATTTTCAAATGCCACAGCAACATCAAGGTCAGAAAAGGGGTCAGGCGCTGCATCCTCACCTTCAAGGAATCCTTTACCTTTCCCTGCCTGAGAACCAAAGAGATAAATAAGAATGCAGCCAAACCGTTCAGCAATGTCAGTTATACCTTTCTTCATAATTTAAATATAGCACATGGTATACTAGGAAGCAATCCGATTTTATACCTGCCTACCCCAAAATACAATATCAATTTTACTATGGCCAAAGTGGTGTTAGTAAAAATTATCTCACATTCCTTCCATTGCAGCCCTTTTAAACATAGGATATGAAGCCCTGCCCTCTGCCTCCGCACTGCCCCAAAGGACAGGAGGATATTCGCTTAAGT
>CAKKST010000306.1 GCA_919903585.1 Nitrospiria bacterium
CCTTCTTAACTGGGGGCCGATGCTTATTTTATTGGGTATCTGGATATTCTTTATGCGCCAGATGCAGACAGGCGGCAACAAGGCCCTGTCTTTTGGCAAGAGCCGTGCAAAGCTCCTTTCCACTGCCCAGAAAAAGATTACCTTTGCAGATGTGGCAGGTGTTGATGAGGCAAAGGATGAGGTTGTAGAGCTTGTTGATTTCTTAAAAGACCCCCAGAAGTTCCAGAAGCTTGGAGGCAGGTTACCAAAGGGTGTGCTGGTAGTGGGGCCTCCCGGTACAGGCAAGACCCTCCTTGCGAGGGCAATTGCAGGCGAGGCTGATGTGCCCTTCTTTAATATAAGCGGTTCTGACTTTGTTGAGATGTTTGTTGGTGTTGGCGCATCCCGTGTGAGAGACCTCTTTGAACAGGGCAAGAAGAATGCGCCATGCATTATCTTTATTGATGAGATAGATGCTGTTGGAAGGCACAGGGGCGCTGGCCTCGGCGGCGGCCATGACGAGAGGGAGCAGACGCTGAATCAGCTCCTTGTTGAAATGGACGGCTTTGATACCAATGAGGGTGTGATCCTGATTGCCGCAACCAACAGGCCTGATGTGCTTGACCCTGCTCTATTGCGGCCGGGGAGATTTGACAGGCAGATTATTGTCTCAAGGCCTGATATTAAAGGGAGGCTTGGTATACTGCAGGTGCATACAAAGAAGGTGACGCTTTCAAAGGATGTGAACTTAGAGGTTATTGCGAGAGGGACGCCCGGCTTTACAGGCGCTGATCTGTCAAATCTCGTTAATGAGGCCGCGCTGCTTGGAGCAAGGCGCTCAAAGAAAGAGATAGACGCAAAGGACTTTGAGGATGCAAAGGACAAGGTCTTAATGGGAGTTGAAAGAAGGAGCATGTTCATAAACGAGGAGGAGAAAAAGAATACTGCCTTTCATGAAGCAGGACATGCGCTTGTGGCAAAGCTCATCCCAGGGACAGATCCAATACATAAGGTGACAATAATCCCCCGCGGCAGGTCGCTTGGGCTTACACAGCAGCTCCCAATTGATGACAGATACACATATCCTTCTGAGTATCTGCATAATACCATTGCAATACTCCTCGGCGGCAGGGCAGCAGAGGAGCTTGTGCTTAAACACATGACAACAGGCGCAGGAAATGACATTGAGCGCGCAACAGGGCTTGCAAGAAAGATGGTGTGCGAATGGGGTATGAGCGAGAAACTCGGCCCGCTTACATTTGGCAAGAAGGATGAGGAAATATTCCTCGGGAGGGATATTGTAAGGCACCGTGATTACAGCGAGGGCACTGCCATTGAGATAGATAATGAGATAAAGGCTATGGTGATGAAGAATTATGAGAGGGCAAAGAATCTGCTGAAGAAGAACATTAAGTCATTAAAGGGCATTGCCGCTGCCCTCCTTGAGAAGGAGACACTGGACGGTAATGAGATAGAAGCTATTATTCAGAACGTCGGAATATCAGCAGCATAAGATGCCATTCTTTATGTACTTAAAATGGGCGATTGTAAAATCGCCCATTTTATTTCTGACCAAATATTTCCCCCTCTTTTCATGTATTATAAAAAAATAATAGAATTTAGCCAAAAATACTGCTAAACTTATTCACACTTATCTGAAGGTTTTATAGACAGGTATGGTATAATTATGAAAAGCAATTACAGGATAAGGTGCGGGAAATATCTCCTTAATCTGAAAAAAAGACCTTATATAATGGGTATACTCAATGTTACCCCTGACTCATTTTCAGATGGCGGCCTTTATTTAAATATAGAAAAAGCAGTGGAACATGCAAGGAGGATGGCTGCAGAGGGCGCAGATATAATAGATATTGGCGGGGAGTCATCAAGGCCGGGCGCAGGGTCTGTTTCACTAAATGAGGAATTAAAAAGGGTAATACCTGTTATTGAGGCACTATCAAAAAAGATAGATGTTCCTATCTCCATTGATACATATAAGGCAGAGGCGGCAAGGCAGGCGCTAAATGCAGGCGCATCTATAATCAATGATATCAGCGGTCTGAGGTTTGACCCCATGATGGTGGAGGTGGCTGCAGAGGCCAATGCCCCTGTTATCATAATGCATATGAAAGGGACACCGAGGGATATGCAGAAGAGGCCTGCATATAAGGATGTGGTGAAGGAGATTATAGATTTCTTCAAAGAACGAATCTCTTATGCCATTAAAAATGGGATAAAGAAAAATAAGATTATTATTGATCCCGGTATTGGGTTCGGAAAGACGGTAAGGCACAACTTAGAGATAATAAAGAGGCTGGGTGAATTTAAGAGGCTTGGGGTTCCGATACTCCTTGGGCCTTCAAGGAAGTCCTTTATCGGCAGAATACTTGATGCCACTCCTGAGAAAAGGATGGAGGGCACTGCGGCGGTTGTTGCCATTGGCATAGTAAATGGCGCAAATATCGTGAGGGTGCATGATGTTAAGGCAATGGCGGATGTGGCAAAGGCCACCGATGCAATAATGAGAGGGTAATCTGTGGATAGCTTTTTTGATGTAATAAAGACCATTAGGATATGGGATATTATTGATATCCTTATTGTTGCCTTTGTAATTTACAGGATATTCCTGATTATAAAAGGGACAAGGGCGCTGCAAATGCTTGTCGGACTTGCCGTCCTTCTTGCGGCCTTTATTGCATCCAGATGGCTTGAGCTTTATACAATAGACTGGATAGTGCAGAGCTTCTGGTCGCAGATAGTGATTGCCTTAATAATACTCTTTCCGCCTGAGATAAGGAGGGCGCTTGCACAGATGGGCCAGAATCCCTTTCTACGCACACTCTCTCCTATTGAAGAGACAAGATTTATTGAGGAGATTATAAGGTCTGCTGTTTCTCTGGCGAATAAGAAGATAGGCGCCATTATTGTTCTGGAGCGTGAGACAGAATTAAAGGACCTGATTGAGATGGGCACTCCTCTGGATGCAAGGATTTCAAAAGAGATACTGACGAGTATCTTCTTGCCCTATTCACCGATTCACGATGGCGCTGTTATAATCAAAGAAGGGCGGATTGCAGCAGCAGGATGTTTCCTGCCCCTTACCATGAGCGCTGCAGTAAGCAAGGCCATCGGCACAAGGCACAGGGCAGCTATCGGCATAACAGAGGAGACAGATGCAGTGGTAATAGCTATCTCTGAGGAGACAGGGACTATATCTGTGGTAATGGAAGGGAAGATGACGAGGGACCTTGATGCCGCGTCATTAAGGCGCATACTCACAAAGGTATTTATTACAGGGAAAAGGGAGAGGATGCCTCTTCTTGAAAAGATAACCAGCTTTTTCCCGATAAAGGATAGATCACAATAACAATGAGAGAACTTATTTTAAATAATTTCCTGATTAAAATACTTTCCCTTTTCTTTGCTATAGTCCTGTGGTTCTTTGTGACCTCCAAGGGGAAGCTTGAGGTGAATTTTAATATCCCGCTTGAACTCAGAAAGATACCTTCATCAATGGTTGTTGTTGGTGATGTCACTGATTATATTGATGTGAGGCTAAAAGGGAGGCAGAGCGCTATTGAGGGTATATCATCAGGCCAGATCAGCGCACATATAGACCTTTCCAATGCCAATCATGGGGAGAATACAATCTATCTCTCCCCTCAGAATATAATTGTGCCGCCAAATATTGAGGTTATGCGCATAAGCCCAAAGGCAGTCAGGTTAAAATTGGAGCCGCTGGTAAAAAGGGAAGTAAAGGTGACACCTGAAACAGCAGGGGCGCCTGCTATGGGTTACAGGCTGAAGGGCATTGAGGTCAGCCCTGAGACTGTTACTGTTGAGGGTGCAGAGAGCGCAGTAAACAGGCTCTCTTTAATAAAGACAGAGGTTATAAACCTTTCAGGCATGAATAAGAGGGAGACATTTCTTGATGTCAATTTAAATCTATACGGCAGGGACATAAAGGTTTTAAACGGCGGATATGTAAGGGTTAAGATAATACTGACAAAATGATGGAGGGAAAAAAGGTATGAGAAGGCTTTTTGGCACTGACGGGATAAGGGGTGTTGCAAATATTGAACCCATGACAGGCGAGATGGCAATGAAGATTGGGAGGGCTGCGGCCTATATCTTTAAAAATAAGACAGGCAGGCACCGCATAGTTATTGGAAAGGACACAAGGCTGTCTGGCTACATGCTTGAGTCTGCGCTTACATCAGGCATCTGCTCCATGGGGGTGGATGTGCTTCTTATCGGGCCGCTGCCAACACCCGGGATTGCCTTTGTAACAAGGGCATTAAGGGCAGATGCAGGCGTGGTGATCTCTGCCTCGCATAATCCTTATGAGGATAACGGGATAAAATTCTTTTCAGAGGATGGATTTAAACTGCCGGATGAATTAGAGCTTGAGATAGAGGACCTGATCTTCTCAGGTAAAATAGACTCCATAAGGCCTACTGCAAAGGATATGGGAAAGGCATTCAGGATAAATGATGCAGAGGGGAGGTACATTGAATTCGCAAAAAATTCAATACCAAAGGGCATGGATTTTGAGGGGATGAAGATTGTAGTTGATTGTGCAAATGGCGCTGCCTATAAGGTTGTGCCAATGATGCTGCGCGAGCTTGGCGCAGAGGTAATTGCAATAGGTGTTGAACCAAGCGGTATGAATATAAATGATAACTGCGGCTCTCTCTATCCGGGGATGGTGCAGGGGCTTGTTGTGGAAAAGAAGGCTGATATAGGGATTGCCTATGATGGTGATGCAGACAGGGCGATCTTTTCGGACGAAAAGGGAAAAGAGGTAAATGGCGACCAGATAATGGCTATGTGCGCAATAGAAAATAAGAAGGCGGGCATGTTAAAAAATAATACACTTGTGACCACTGTAATGAGCAATATGGGGCTTGATATTGCAATGAAAAAGGCAGGGATAAAAGTAATAAAGACCAAGGTTGGAGACAGATATGTCCTTGAAGAGATGGTAAAAAAGGACTGCAACCTTGGCGGTGAGCAGTCAGGCCATATAATCTTTCTTGATTATAATACAACAGGGGATGGGATAATAACCACGCTTCAGGTTCTATCATTAATGAACAAGACAGGCAAGAGGCTCTCTGAACATGCCTCATGTATGGCTGTCCTTCCGCAGGTATTGTTAAATGTGCGTGTTAGGGAAAGGAAGGATATTGCCACACTTCCTAATGTTAGTCAGGTGATTAAGGATTGCGAGAAGAGGCTTGAAGATAAGGGGAGGGTGCTGGTGAGATATTCCGGCACAGAGCCTGTTGCGAGGGTGATGATTGAGGGGGAGAATGAATCAGCAATAAAAAAGATGGCAGAGGAGATAGTGGACTCTATTAGAGGAGAGATAGGATAGAAATAATATTTTTTACAGGAAACCCTGGATTCCCGCTAAACTTGTCCCCGAATGCCTCTATCGGGGAAGCATACGAGAATGACATTTAGGGGTATTTTGCGAGTTTTTCAACAGGCTCTTTAAATCTCACCTTAAAATATTACCAAAAGGTTATAATGTGTGTAAAAAAATTCCCATTTATGGTATAATTCTGCCTAATTAAATGACAACTCTAAATAAATTAATCGCAAAAAATAATAAAAAAAATTTTGAGCCTAAAATATAATCCTTTATTTTTTAAATAGTTACAGCTACTCACATAAGAACAAGATAAGAAATTATCTGATATGGGGGCAATCTGGCATAGAGATTGCGTATATAAACCTGAATATAGGTGATAGCAATGGATAAAAAGGAGCTTATATTAATTGTTGATGATGAAGATGAGATGCGGTCATATATTGGAGGTCTGGTCACCTCTTTTGGCTATCAGACCTCATCCGCCTCTAACGGGGCTGAGGCGCTGGAGAAGTTTAATGCTATGAATCCTGCATTGATTATCATGGATTTGATGATGCCTGAGATGGATGGGATAGAGGTGTTGGGCAGGATAAAGGAGCAGAATGGGGATACCCCTGTCATAATTCTTTCAGGACATGGAGACACAAAGAATGTGGTAAGGGCAATGAAGATGGGGGCATCGGATTTTATAAACAAGCCATTTGAGCCTGAGGTTATAAGACATACCATTAATCAGGTAATGGAGAAAAAAAATCTGATCCTTGAGGTAAAGCGTTTAAAAGAAGAGATGGGCAAGCAGATGAGCTATGACATCCTCTTCAGTAACAGCAAAAAGATGACTGATATAAAGTCTATAATAGAGCAGGTTGCAGAGACCAATATAACTGTCCTTGTAAGAGGTGAAAGCGGGACAGGCAAGGAGCTGGTAGCGAGGGCTATACATGCAGCATCCCTGCGCCATGACAAGCGCTTTGTAAAGATAAGCTGTGTTGCTATTCCTGAGACCCTTCTGGAGACAGAACTTTTCGGCCATGAAAAAGGCGCTTTTACAGGGGCTACGAGGAAAAAGCCGGGGAAATTTGAACTTGCCAATGATGGAACAATCTTCTTAGATGAGATCGGGGATATGCATCCTTCGCTTCAGGCAAAGTTATTACAGGTGCTTCAGGACGGCGAGTTTGCAAGGGTCGGCGGCGAGAAGGATGTAAAGGTTGATGTGAGGGTTATTGCGGCAACAAACAGAGACCTTGAAATCGCTGTCAGGGAGGGGGGCTTCCGGGAGGATCTGTTTTATCGTCTGAACGTGGTAAGCATTGTGGTGCCTCCGCTTCGTGAAAGAAAAGAGGAGATACCTTTTCTCGTAGAGCATTTTTTGCGCAAGTACAGCCAGCAGTATAACAAATCCTTTACCACGCTCTCAAATGAAACAATGACACGTTTTATGAATTATGACTGGCCCGGAAATGTCAGGGAACTTGAGAATATGATAAAGAGGGTGGTGGTGCTTGGCAATGAGAATGCAGTGTTAACAAGATTTGCATTTAAAGGGACAGACATCCAGAGCGACATTCAATATAACATAAATGAAAAGTCCAAGGTAAAAGCAGCAGACAGCGGCCGGGTTATTCCTCCTGATAATGGTTTTTCGCTTAGATCAATAAGCAAGAAGGCCCTTGCTGAGGTTGAGAGGGAGACGATTAAGGATATTCTGCTCAAGACCCGCTGGAACAGGAGGGAGGCCTCCAGGCTGCTCAAGGTAAGCTATAAGGCGCTTTTAAATAAGATAAAGGAATACGAGTTAGATAAAAGATTGTAAACTATAAAGAAGGGGGTTCTTTATGTTTGATATTCATACAAAGGTATTAGAGAGGGATGTCTTTCAATATTTTCTTGACCTTGAGATCAAGAAGGCGATGAGGTATCAGTACTTCTTTTCTCTGCTTATTATAGAACCTGATCTAACTGCTGACAGCGGTATCAGGGCTGAGATATTGAAGACAATGGCAGAACTTATAAAGGAAGAGGTGCGGACTACGGATATGATAGGCAGAATGGGTGAGAATAACTTTTATGTAATACTTCCCCATGCAGAGACAAGCAATACCCTCTCGGTTGCTGAAAGGATCAGGAGCAGGATTGAGAGCTATACCTTTACAAGGAAAAACGGGGGAGCAAAAGAGACAATCAGTGTTGGCGGCGCCTGTTTTCCTACCCATGCGAATGAACTGGGGAATCTTGTAAGGAACGCAACAAAAATGATTTATGAGGCCAAAAATAACGGGGGCAACAAGGTCTGTATACCAAATTAAATATACAGGATAGAATTTATATGCGGAGAGGACTGATGCTTAAAAGAGCGATCATATTATTAGCAATAATAGGAATAATAATCACCGGCTGTTCAAAAAAGGTTGTAAAGAGCGAAGATTCTATTAGTGAGGATAAAGGATCATTATTAACAGAGGACAGGCCTCTGGAGGCGGTGAAGGATGATGCCAAGAGCGAGGAGATGGCCGGAGATGCGAAGGGGCAGGATGGTAAGGAAAAAAGTGTAGAAGATAAAAAAGCCGTAAAAGAATCCGGTGGGAAAAAGGAGGCTGACTCAGGGGACGAGTACATTATTGGCGCAGAGGATGTCCTTGAGATAATGGTGTGGCGAAATGAGATGCTTTCACGGCCGAGGATAGTGGTCAGGCCTGACGGCAGGATATCGCTGCCATTAATCGGGGACATACAGGCTGCGGGGCTTACGCCAAATCAATTGAAGGATTA
>CAKKST010000307.1 GCA_919903585.1 Nitrospiria bacterium
AAAAGCAAGGGAAGGCTTGTAATGTTTGCAGTCCATATATAAAAAAGGGAGAGGATTCATTAAACTTTAAGGAGGTGATTTATCGTGAGCGAGAAGGTAATGGAAATCAAAGACAGGGTGCAGGAGGTGCTGGAGACAATAAGGCCGTCATTGCAGATGGACGGCGGCGACATTGAACTCGTGGATATTGTAGATAATGTTGTATCAGTAAGGCTTAAAGGCGCATGCGGCACCTGCCCAAGTTCAATATATACTTTGAAGATGGGCGTTGAAAGAATATTGATGGAAAAGATTCCTGAGATAAAAGAAGTAGCGGCTGTATAATAACAAAGGGCATATAAGTCATTCAAAAAAGGCTCAAGCCAAAACTTGAGCCTTTTTTTCTTTTAAAGGCTTTTATTTTGTAGTAATATATATTGCAATGAACAGTAAAGGTATTCAGATTAATGATGTCTTATCTATTATTGCCGCAAAGAAGCCTACTGGTATCCTTACACTTGAGACAGATATACATCTCGGCACCTTGACCTTTAAAGACGGTCTTTTAATCGGCGCACAGTCACCTTACGGGCACAAGCTTGGGGATATTATCCTTACCCAGGGCAAGGTAGATGCGGATTTTTTGTTAAAAACCGTTGAGAAACAGAAGCAGGATGGGAATAAGGAACCGCTCGGTTCTATATTTATCAAGATGGGCAAGATAACCTTTGAAGATGTGAAGGAGATTGTGCTTTTTCAGATGGAGGATGCCCTCGGGACATTCAGAAAATGGAGCGATATAAGCTTCTCCTTTGCGGCAAAGGATGTAACCTATTTTGATTCAATATGCCTTGAACCTGAAAAGTATCTAAAGGGGATGTAGTATGACTACGTTGATTCAACCCTCTCAGGAAGATGTCCTCCAGCTAAATCCAGAACAGAAAGAGGCAATACATCACGGTGACGGACCGCTTCTGATAATTGCAGGCGCTGGCGCTGGCAAGACCAGTGTTATCACACAGAGGATTGTTTATTTAATCAAAGAAAAAAAGGTAAGGCCAGAGGAAATACTCGCGCTCACCTTCACAGAAAAGGCAGCAGCAGAGATGGAGGAGCGCGTGGATATACTCGTCCCATTTGGCGCTACTGGTTCATGGATAAGCACATTCCATGCCTTTGGCGACAGGGTATTGCGCGAGCATAGCCTTGAACTGGGTTTGACAAGCGACTTTAAGGTGCTGTCTAAGCCTGAGCAGATAATCTTCTTTTGTGAACACCTATTTGAATTTCCGCTTAGATATTACAGACCCCTCGGCAATCCTACAAAGCATATTGAAGCGCTTCTTACTAGAATCAGCCGTGCAAAGGACGAGGATATTGGTGTGGAGGAATATCTGAAACATGCGGAGAGGATGAGAAGTAAGGCAGAAACCGAAGGAGGCGAGTACGCTGAAATAGCCGCGCAGCAGACAGAGGTAGCAAATACATATAAGACATACCAAGAAATCCTGATGAAGGAGGGGATGATAGATTTTGGCGACCAGGTGAATCTGCCTTTAAAACTTTTTAGAGGACACCCTGCTATATTAAAAAGATATCAGGGGCAGTTCAAATATATCCTTGTTGATGAATTTCAGGATACAAATTATGCGCAGTTTCAGCTTGTAAGGCTCCTTGCTGAAAGGCACAGGAACATCACTGTTGTCGGAGACGATGACCAGAGCATCTATAAATTCCGCGGGGCTGCTATCAGCAACATCTTAAACTTTATGAAATGCTATCCTGATGCAAAACAGGTTGTGCTGACTGAAAATTACCGCTCCACACAGCTTATCCTTGACGCAGCCTACAGATTAATAATAAACAATAACCCTGAAAGGCTTGAGGAGAAAAATAAGATAGACAAAAAACTGCGCGGGGGCAGGACAGGGACAATACCTGCAACGCACTTTCATTATGACACAGTATCATCTGAGGCAGATGCAGTGGCACAGATGGTAAAAGAAAAGGCTTCATCTAATGATTATAAATACCGTGATATTGCTGTTCTTGTGCGCTCAAATAATGATGCAGAGCCTTTTTTACGCGCATTTAATATGCACGGAATACCGCATATCTTTTCAGGAAGCCGTGGCTTATACAGCAGGATAGAGATAAAGCTCCTGATTGCCTTTTTAAGGGCAATTGCAGACCCTGCAAACAGCATGTATCTTTTTTATCTTGCTGGCTCTGATATCTATCAGATGAACATGATTGAGCTTACATTATGTTCAAATATTGCAGACAGAAAGAATCTCAGCCTCTATCATGTATTCACCCATCTTGATAAATTTGAGGAGCTATCAGAACTATCATCAGAGGCAAAGGCAGCAATAGCAAAGATTATAGAAGATATAAATAAATATATAACTGAATCAAGGGATATATCTACAGGCAGGCTCCTTTATAATTTTCTAACTAACAGCGGACTCTTAAAAAGATTGAGCAGTTCAAAGGATAATGAAGACCACAGAAGCCTCCAGAATATTGCAAAGTTCTTTGAGGCTGTAAAAAACTTTGAACACCTTTCAGTTAATGACAGGGTTCAGCATTACATAAAGCACCTTGATATGCTGATTGAGGCAGGAGACAACCCTGCTGTTGCAGAGGCAGATATAGATGAAGATGCTGTGTCTGTTATGACTGTTCATAAATCTAAAGGACTTGAATTTCCTGTTGTGTTCATGGTCTCCCTTGTAAATTTAAAATTCCCAACAAAGAATTTCAGCGACCCCATAGAGCTTCCGCAGGAATTGATAAAGGATATAGTGCCGTCAGGCGATTTTCATATACAAGAGGAAAGAAGGCTCTTTTATGTTGGCATGACCCGCGCAAAAGAAGAGTTATGTTTTACAAGTTCAAGGGACTATGGCGGCGCTAAGGCAAGAAAGGTCAGCCCATTTGTAGTAGAGACGCTCAATCTCAATGAAAATGACCTGTCGCTTTATAAGGCATCTGCATTAGAGGAGATAAGGCGCTTTGCCCCATCCATTGAGTCAAATAGCTCAGGCCTTGCGCCCATGAAAGAGAGCGAGATGCTAAAACTGAACTGTTATCAGATTGATGACTATAATACCTGCCCATTGAAATTTAAATACCTTCACATATTAAGGATACCGCTCTATTCGCATCATGCTGTTATCTATGGCAGCGCCCTGCATACAGTAGTAGCAGAATATTTTAAGAGAAAAAAATTAGGCATTCCTGTTTCCTTTGATGATATAAAGAAGATATATGAGTCGTCATGGAAGAGCGAAGGTTTTCTAAGCAAGGAGCATGAAGAGATAAGGTTCAACACAGGCATTGAGGCATTAAAAAGGTTTTTTGAAAAAGAGGAAAAAGCAGGCATCCTTCCAACATATATTGAAAAGGAATTTAACTTCTTTATCGGAAAAAACAAGATAACAGGGAGATGGGACAGGGTGGATGAAAATAATGGCACAGGCCATATTATAGACTATAAGTCCTCTGAGGTAAAAGACCAGAAGACAGCAGACGAAAAGACAAGGAAAAACCTTCAGCTTTCTATCTATGCCCTTGCTTATCGTGAGATACATGGAAGGCTTCCTGACAGGGTGCATTTGTATTTCCTTGAATCAGGAATCATTGGAAGCGCAGAGCCAAAGGAAAAGGATATAGAAAAGACCATAGAAAAAATCAACACCGTTGCAGCAGGAATAAGGCAGAGGATTTATGCTGCAAAACCTGATTACAATAACTGCGAATACTGCGCCTATCAGAATATCTGTACAGAACATGCCTGATATATTAAACATAGCACACAGGGGTTCATCTGGCAATGCGCCAGAGAATACATTATCTGCCTTCAGGCTTGCAATAAAGCAGAAGGCGGACATGATTGAGCTTGATGTGCATCAGACAAGGGACAGCCATATCATTGTCCTTCATGATGAATACCTCAAAGCAGGCATCCTTAAAAAGAGATTTATCAAAGACATGACCCTAAAAGAGATTAGGGAGATTAATAAAAATATCCCAACATTGAAGGATGTATTAAGACTTATTAAAGGAAAAATTAAACTGAATATTGAGATCAAGCACGGCTCAGGCTATTATCCTGATATTGAAAGGAATGTTTATAGCCTTTTAAAAAAAGAGCGTATACTGCTTAATACAATCATCTCAAGCTTTGATATTGACTGCCTTAAAAACCTGCGCAAGATTTCAGATGATATTATAATTGGTTTTCTATATAATAAAAAGAACTGGAATAAGGCAATAAAAGAGGCGAATGCCTTAAAGGCACACTCCTTTCACATCTCGTATAAGATTTTGTCAAGGGGAGCAATCAATGAGGCGCGTAAAATGGGGATGAGGCTCTTTGTGTATACCATAGATGATATTGATGAGCTGAGGAAGGCGGTTGCACTCGGTGTGGACGGAATATTTACAGACTACCCTGACAGACTGAAGGACATTCTAAGCCATAAATAACTTTTGATATTCCCCTCTCCCAGACGGGGAGAGGGTTAGGGTGAGGGGTTAAACTAATGGAAGAACTCCAAAAATTACTTGACCAGATTATCTATGACGGTTACAGGCTGAGAGATATTGCATTAGGCATTGTCCTTGCCGGGATTATTATAATATTAACAAAAAAATTATTGCGTGCAATGAAGGCATCCAAAGAGCCAAAATACAGCACAAGGATAAAATGCCGCAAATGCGGCTGGGAGGGCGAAGTCGCTAAATATGCCCGAATCTGTCCGCGGTGCGGAAGAAAGGCAACGACATAGTCCAGAAGCCATTAATGTCTTATGCGGTCTTTAGCTCTTTATCAAGATGCTCCCTTATCCACCTTCTTATTAATGTTGAAACATCAACCCCTTTTGCCTTTGCAAGCTTCTTCAGTTTGTTAATCGTTGTGTCATCAAGCCTCATCTGGAAATTTCTTTTCAGCGGATGCCTCTCAAAGACAATTTCACCTGTTTCCTTGAGCTCCTTGAGATAATCTGCAACACTATGAGTATCCCAAAAATCTCTTTCCTCTTTTAGGCTCTTAAATTTCGGTATCTTTTTCATCTTTATTTGCCCCTCCTTTGATAATATCTTCGTTCCTTTTCATCCATGTCCCTTGCAGTTATCACTTTAACCCTGCCTTTTAATTTAAAGGCTAACACAACTGTCAGATATCTTCCTGAGGTAGTCCTTGATAGCACAATATATCTTCCATCCCTGCCTTTTAGTATAATAAAATTGCCTTCAAAAACTGCCTCTTCAACCTCCACTGGAAAAACGCCGTGCCTCGCAATATGATAGACGGTTTCTTCATCCCAGAGGATTTGGCTTATTTTCATAGTTACATTGTAACTAAATGCTATGTGATTGTCAATTATTCAAAAGCCTAAGATAAAAAATGCGATGTCTAAAATGCGGCTGGGAGGGCAAGGTTGGGAAGTATGTAAAGATCTGTCCGCGGTGCGGAAGGAAGGTGGGATAAAAGGAATAGGCGCACTTAAACCGGCATTTTTGTCAGATAAAGTTATAGCTATGTTCTGTATTAAAATATACATTGGAACATGCCTTGAAGGTATTCAGGTGGATTAATAGATTACCTGCATGGAATGATACCCGCCGCCAAGACAAATTGCTACAGGTAGCCCGGCCTCTTTTATCATGCTAAAGACCATCTCATCCCTCTTTCTGCAATGCCTCAAAAAGCGCCCTTGGCTTTTCAATGAAAAAATAATATTTGCCAGCAAACTCCCTAAGCAATTCAGGAACAGAGGCAGGGTGATAAAAGACCTTGATTGTGTTTGATGACTCTGCAGTAGTCATCTTGCCTTTTAACTCCACTGTTATTTTACTGTTACTTCAAGACACGATAATTGTATAAAGGCATCCTTTGTTTTGCAAATATCAATAGGCAAGCCCGACCACCGTTAGTCCAGTGGCATCAAAAAAAATTAAGGCTTTCTCCAAATTTTTTCAATTGTTCTTCCAATACTTTCCCATATTCTTCCAATATTTTCCCAATAATCATTCTCCCAATTTTGGGACTTATCTACATAACCTATTTTAAGGCGGTTGCATAATTCTTTTGTTACATCTTCTGCCTCATGTTTATTTGAAAATTTGCCTAAACCAAATTGTTTTCCATCTTTCCATTTTAATATCGGAATCCAATAATCCACCCAGATACCACCCTGATCACCCATATTTAATTCAAAATCTATCTCAATATCCTTTAGTTCAGACAGATTGCCGTATATTATATTTTTTCCCAAAATGCCGCTTTTTAGAAAATAATCGCTCTTAAAAAATCGTATTAATAAACTTGGTTCATAAGTTTTTAAGCTATATATTACGCAGGCCGAACCAGTGGCCAACATAAATATAATGCCCAACACTTCTCCCCTTCCTTTTTCTAAAAGTATAATTATTAAAGCATATAAATAAACAAAAATTATTATTAATCCCATAATTAAAACAGCCCAAGATATGATAATTTTTCCTGTTGATGGATAAAATTCAATAGAATCAATTTTACCATCAACATTAATAGTACTGAAAAAGCTTTTTCTGCTAATGCTTATAGCCATTAGTTTCTCAATACATTTTCAAGGTTAATAGTATAACTTTTACTTAACTACCCGGCCGCACACTATTCGGTTTGTTGCAAAAGAATAACGGCCTGCTTCTAATTCAGTAACAGTTTTGTCTTATCCATATAAATAAAGCCCTCAACCTCAATGACCTTATCGCCTGCCTTCACTGCAATATCTTTTGCATTGCTTATAACATGATAGT
>CAKKST010000308.1 GCA_919903585.1 Nitrospiria bacterium
ATGATTTCAGCCGGGGAAGGCCCACAAACCATAAGGTATATGCGAATCTATTGCCATACTTGCAGGCGATGCACTCTTAACATCGGCCTTTGATATGATTGCTGATAAGGGGCTTAATAACAGGCTTGAGCCGGATACCTTAATTACTGTTATAAAGATACTTGCTGCTGCCTCCGGGAGCCTCGGCATGGTAGGCGGTCAGGCAGCAGATATTCAGGCATCAGGAAAAGATGTGGATCTGCCAGATGTGGAGTATATACATACACACAAGACAGGCGCATTGATTCTTGCCTCTGTACGCATTGGCGCTATTGCAGGAGCAGGAAGTAGGGGCGAACGGCCGTTCGCCCCTACACTCGCTGCACTGACAAGATTTGGCGAATGCATCGGCCTTGCCTTTCAGATTGTTGATGACATCCTTGACATTGAAGGGAGCAGGGAGGAGATAGGAAAGGATGTTGGAAGCGATATTGCAAAGAAGAAGGTGACATATCCGTCTGTTATCGGCATCAGTGAATCAAAGAAAAGGGCATCTGAATTGCTTGAGATGGCGCTTGATTCTGTATCTGCCTTTGATGAAAAGGCAGAGCCTTTAAGACAGATTGCAGGATATATTATTGAAAGAAGGAGTTGAGTTTTAAGTGGGTCTCTTAGAAAAAATAAATTCGCCTGATGATTTAAAAAAGATAGACAGGGATGATCTCCCGCAGCTTGCTGATGAAATCAGAGAGTTAATAATTGATGTGGTCTCAAGGAATGGGGGTCATCTTGCGTCAAGTTTAGGCGCTGTGGAGCTTGCCATTGCTATTCATTATATCTTTGATGCGCCCAATGATCAGGTTATATGGGATGTGGGGCATCAGGCATATGCGCATAAGATACTGACAGGCAGGAGGGATCTGTTTCATACCCTGAGGCAGTATAACGGCATCAGCGGTTTTCCAAGAAGGGAAGAGAGCAAATACGATGTCTTCAATGTTGGGCACAGCGGGACATCCATCTCTGCTGCAATAGGGAAGGCAGTTGCCAGAGATTTTGCCGATGGTAAAAATAAGGTGATTGCAGTAATAGGCGACGGCTCCATGACCGCCGGCCTTGCCTTTGAAGGATTAAATCAGGCAGGACATCTAAAAAAAGATATTATTGTTATACTCAATGACAATGAGATGTCCATATCAAAGAATGTGGGCGCCCTCTCTGCATATCTAAACCGCATTATGACAGGCCAGTTTTATACGAGGGTGAAAAAAGAGACAGAACATATATTGAGAAATATACCAAAAATCGGTGAATCAATGTTGAAGGCAGCAAAGGTGGCAGAGGAGTCTGTGAAAGGCCTGATTGCTCCCGGCATCTTATTTGAGGAGATGGGCTTTAATTATGTCGGCCCAATTGACGGCCACCGACTTGATCATTTGATAAGCACCTTTGAGAATATCAAGAGGCTTTCAGAGCCTTTGTTGATCCATGTTGTTACTAAGAAAGGAAAGGGATATAAATTTGCTGAAGAGAACCCTGCTCTTTTTCATGGCCCGCCTCCATTTAATAAAGAGACAGGCGAGATAAAAAAGAGAGGATTAATACCTACTTATACTCAGGTATTTGGCGATACGATAATAAAGGCAGCAAAGGAAAATAAAAAGGTTATTGCTATATCGGCCGCAATGCCTGAGGGCACAGGCCTTGACATGTTTGCAAAGGAATTTCCTGATAGATTCTATGATGTAGGTATTGCAGAGCAGCATGGCGTTACCTTTGCAGCAGGCCTTGCTGCTTCCGGGTTCAGGCCTGTAGTGGCTATATACTCCACATTCCTTCAGCGCTCTTATGATCAGATTGTTCATGATGTTTGTTTGCAGAATCTGCCTGTTGTCTTTGCAATGGACAGGGCAGGCATTGTTGGAGAGGATGGGCCTACGCATCACGGTGTTTTTGATATTGCGTATCTAAGGCATATTCCAAATATGGTGATAATGGCGCCTAAGGATGAGAATGAACTTCAGCACATGCTCTATACAGCAGTAAACCATAACGGTCCGATTGCCATCCGCTATCCGAGGGGAGAGGGCATGGGTGTCTCTCTGGATAGAGATTTAAAAAGGATTGAGATAGGAAAGGGCGAGATTATATTAGATGGCGATGATGTGGCAATCATTGCCATTGGAAATACAGTGTATCCTGCCCTTGATGCTGCATCAAGATTAAGGGATGAGGGTGTTTCAACTGCTGTTATGAACGCCAGATTTGTAAAGCCCCTTGACAGGGATTTGATAATAGATATAGCCAGAAAGGTAAAAGGCATTGTAACAGTAGAGGAGCATGTGCTGGAGGGTGGTTTTGGTAGTGCAGTGCTTGAGCTTCTTTCAGAGGAGGATATTAAAATAAAGGTAAAGAGGATAGGCCTTCCTGATAAATTCATTGAGCATGGCGCACAGAAGATGTTGAGGCATAATTACGGCCTTGATAGTGATGGGATATATCTTGCTGTAAAAGAGGCTTTTGCAGGGGTGTATGATAATACAAATGCGCCGCAGAGGTGAAGAAAGCCCCCTCACCCTTCCCTCTCCCCATGGGGGAGAGGGTATCATTTTTTATTTCCTCTCCCCTTTTGGGAGAGGCTCTTTCTGTTTCCCTCTCCCCTCGCGGGAGAGGGTTAGGGTGAGGGGGGATAATGAATGGTAAAAAGCCCAAAGACTCGCCTTGATAAATTTCTCATTGATACTGGTTTTGCCTTAAACATGGAGAAGGCAAGGGCGCTGATAATGGCTGGCAAGGTTATAGTTAACGGCCAGAAGATAGATAAATCAGGCGCGTTGATAGATGCTGGTTCGGATATAAGAATCCTCGGTGAGGATATTCCTTATGTAAGCAGGGGCGGTTTAAAACTTGAGAAGGCTATCAGGGAATTTAAGATAGATGCAAAAGGCAGGGTTGCAATTGATATTGGCGCATCAACAGGCGGATTTACAGACTGCCTTCTTCAATCCGGGGCAGAAAAGGTATATGCCATAGATGTTGGCTATGGCCAGCTTGCATGGAAACTTAGAAGCGATCCACGGATAGTAAATATAGAAAAGACAAATATCCGCTACTTAGATAAATCCCTTATAAAAGAGAAGGCAGATATAATAACCATTGATGCTTCTTTCATCTCCCTTACAAAGGTTATTCCAGTTATTATAGATTTATTAAAGCCGCGGGGCATCGTCATTGCCCTAATAAAGCCGCAGTTTGAGCTTAAAAGAGGGGATGTCGGAAAGGGCGGGATTGTAAAGGATGAGGCAAGGCACATGGAGGCAGTAGATAAGATTAAGGATTTTGCAATTACACTTGGACTTGCAGTTCAGGGTGTGATAGAATCACCCATCTT
>CAKKST010000309.1 GCA_919903585.1 Nitrospiria bacterium
TGAGAATGTAAAGCCGATAGTAAAAGTAATAATCCTTAAATTTAATGTAAAAGGTGGATCAATACCGATTCTGAATCCCTTAAGAAAGATGCTTCTTAATGGGCCATCAGGCGCGACTATACCCAGTATCTCGCCGAGGATGCTTCCTAAAAGACCGCCGAGCAGGATAAATACAAGAAAGATCCAGAAGTTTCTCTTTAAAAATGGCATACTCACCCTCCAATATATTTTACTATAAGATCTCCCACCTCTGTTGTTGACATCCCCATCTTGCCGGCGCCGAGGTTTTTAATGTCCTTGCCTACTGCCTTCATCACAGCCTTTTCAATATCCAATGCAGCATCTTCCTCTCCAATATGCTCAAGGAGCATCCCACCAGCACATATTGCAGCAAGGGGATTTATCACATTCTTACCTGTATACTTTGGTGCAGAGCCTCCAATCGGCTCAAACATGGATGTACCCTGCGGATTTATATTGCCGCCAGCAGCAATGCCCATTCCTCCCTGAATCATTGCGCCAAGGTCTGTGATGATATCGCCGAACATATTATCAGTAACAATAACATCAAACCATTCTGGATTTTTTACCATCCACATGGTTGTTGCATCAACATGGGCATAATCTGTTGTTATATCCGGGTATTCCTTTTTTACCTCATTGAATGCCCTCTCCCACAAATCAAAGGCGTATGTTAAGACATTTGTCTTTCCGCAGAGTGTCAGCTTCTTTCTCTTGTTCCTCTTTTTTGTATATTCAAAGGCATATCTAATACAGCGCTCAACACCCTTTCTGGTATTAATTGACTCCTGAACAGCGACCTCATCAGGTGTCCCCTTTTTTAGAAAACCTCCTGCGCCAGCATAAAGACCCTCTGTATTCTCCCTTACTACTACAAAGTCAATATCCTCTGGCTTTTTGTCCTTTAAAGGCGTATCAACCCCTGAATAGAGCTTTACAGGCCTTAAATTTATATACTGATCAAGCTCAAACCTGAGCCTAAGCAGAAGTCCCTTCTCAAGGATGCCGGGTTTTACATCAGGATGGCCGATGGCGCCTAAAAATATTGTCTTGAACTTTCTTAGATCATTTAAAGCAGAATCAGGGAGTATCTCGCCTGTCTTTAAATATCTCTCGCCTCCTAAGTCAAAATTGGTCAAATCAAGTTTAAATCCCCTTTTTGCAGCTACTGCCTTTAATACCTTTATTCCCTCTGCAACGACTTCGGGCCCTGTCCCATCGCCTGGCAGCACTGCAATCTTGTGTGTTTTAGACATCTAATTATGAGTCCTCCTTAATTTTGAATTTTAGCTTGCGATTATCTCTATCTCGCTACTGTGTTACCTTATTTCTGTCATTCCGCACTTGATGCGGAATCCAGTTTCTTTTTCTGGATTCCTGCTGGAGTTTACCCTCACGAAAGTGGGGGCAGGAATGACTGACAAAAAACAGTTCCTTTGCACTTTAAACTTTTGCCCTCTTCTTCACCCATTCCATCAATCCCCCGGCATTTATAAGCTCCTGCATAAAGGGCGGAATGGGGCTGACCATATACTCCTCTTTTTTTGTAATATTTCTAATTATCCCTTTTACCACATCTACCTCTATCTCATCACCCTGACTTATCTTCTCAGATGCCTCTGGTGATTCCAATATTGGCAGTCCTATGTTAAAGGCGTTCCTGTAAAATATCCTTGCAAAGGATTTTGCAATAACACATGATACACCGCAGGCCTTTATTGAGATAGGAGCGTGCTCCCTTGATGAGCCGCAGCCAAAGTTTTTGTCGGCAACAATAATATCACCTTTTTTAACCTTCTTTATAAAATCCTTATCAGCATCCTCCATGCAGTGCTTCGCAAGCTCTGCGGGATCTGATGTATTTAAGTACCTTGCAGGTATTATTGCATCTGTATCAATATCGCTGCCGAATTTCCATGCACGACCTTTGAGTATCATTTTAACTCCTCAGGAGAACCGATCCTGCCCAGCACCGCTGATGCCGCAGCTATAGCAGGATTCGCAAGATATACCTCGCTCTCAGGATGCCCCATCCTTCCAACAAAATTCCTGTTTGATGTTGCCACTGCCCTTTCACCCTTTGCCAAAACACCCATGTGTCCGCCAAGGCATGGCCCGCATGTCGGTGTGGAGATTGATGCATCTGCATCAAGGAATATATCAAAGAGCCCTTCCTTCATTGCCTGCCTGTAGACCTCCTGCGTTGCAGGTATTACGATCATCCTCACATAGGGCGCAACCTTCTTGCCCTTTATTACTTCTGCGGCCTCCCTTAAATCCTCTATCCTCCCATTTGTGCAGGAGCCAATAAAGACCTGGTCAATGGTTATATGATTCAGCTCGCTCACAAACTTTGTATTCTCAGGAAGATGAGGACATGCAACAACAGGCTCAATCTTATT
Source organism: Nitrospiria bacterium (assembly GCA_919903585.1). GTDB lineage: Bacteria > Nitrospirota > CAKKRA01 > 9FT-COMBO-42-15 > 9FT-COMBO-42-15 > JACPZJ01. Next base: position 2,424 of record CAKKST010000309.1, read on the forward strand.
GCAGTCATACTCCCTGACATCTACATATTTTGCATCCTTATCGCTCTGATAAAATTTATATTGCCTCTTTGCCCTGCCTTTTACATATTCCTCTGTAATCTTGTCAGGTGTAATAATACCATTCTTTGCGCCTGCCTCTATTGCCATGTTGCACATGGTTAGCCTCCCAGCCATTCCCATGTTTTCTATTGCCTCGCCTGTAAGCTCCATTGCACGATAGAGCGCACCATCAACGCCAATATCGCCAATGGTGTATAGTATCAAATCCTTGCCGCTCACCCATTTGTTTAGTTTACCATGATAGATAAATTTCATTGACTCAGGCGCCTTAAACCATATCTCGCCAGTAATCATTGCGGCAGCAACATCTGTGCTTCCAACGCCAGTTGAAAAGGCGCCAAGTCCGCCGTATGTGCATGTATGGCTGTCAGCGCCGATTACAACATCACCCGGGCCGACTATACCCTGCTCCGGCAAAAGTGCGTGTTCAACACCCATCCTACCAACCTCAAAATATAAAGAGAGATTGTGTTCTTTGGCAAATTCCCTGAGCATCTTTGTCT
>CAKKST010000310.1 GCA_919903585.1 Nitrospiria bacterium
GCGCAACTGTTAGGGTTGATGACCACAACAACACTTTCGTTGCGCTGTGCGGATTCTGGTGAGACAAGGTTCGAAAACAGAGTTTTCCTACAGGCTCGTTAGGCGTAAGCGGAAGGAGGAAATTAAAATGACTACTCTAATAGAAGCTCTTCAGGTTGTTCATATCATCAATGCCATTCTTATGGCCTGGCCGTTCTATGCTTTGGTGGCTGTTAACCAGCGGGCTCGCCTTGGGCCGCCGTTGGGCGACCGCGCAGATATCTACATGGAAAACATCATCAAAAACCGGACTATTCCATGTTTTGTCTTCCAGGCCACTGCCCTCATTACCGGCGTGGCGCTCGTCGCCTTGCGGGGCCAATCAGTAGAGGTTTTGCTTAGTAATCCGGCATTGGCTGCGAAGTTGCTGCTTCTCGTATTGATTATCGTGCTACTTGCTTATGTTCACACGAGCGTACAGCCGCGCATCGACGCTCTGTTTACACAGTTGGAGGCAAAGCCCGTGCCAGGGGACATCGCAGCGACGATTAGTGCATTACGCTTGCGGCGTAAGCGCGTTGCGACAGTATGTATGTTTGTTGTGTTGACAGTATCCATGCTCGGAGTGCAGGTCTGGTCAGCATTCCCAGTCTGGCTCACGCTGGTTCTTCTGGTTGCCATCATAGTATTTACTTGGCATTCCTACAAAAGCGTCACGCCATATGGTTGGTTTTAAAGAATACAAAAGTACGCCTAACCCCACGGTGGAGAGGGACGCGCGCAAGAGCGGCGCGCGCCCCTCACCGTGAACGTTCGACATATATTAATAATTGGGGTCGGGGGTCTTTATTCCTGATGCTATCCGTTTCAAATGCAGGACTCAAACGGAAACCGGGGCAGTCCGTCCTGACAACTCTGCCATCAGATCCTTTACTGAAAGAATCCGGTCAATCCTGTATGCGTTTGTTCCCACAGTATAGATAGGCTCTTCCTTATCCGGATTGTAGCCCGCAGAACTCAGTAACCCGTTGCATATACAGAAATGGTGCTCGTTGCTCTTTTTTGCAGGACATATACTGAAATTGCCTTCTTTGTCCTTCATAAGCACATAACCTTTGTCGCATTTGGGTTTTCTCAGCTTCTGCAGGGCAGAGACATACATGGGCGACTGCTTTATGATCCGAAACGGCAAGCCGCATGGAGAGCCCGGATCATGGGCAACAATAATATCCTCTTCCTTGGCATTTACAACCGCCTGCTTAAATTTGGCAGTTGCGCTGCTCTCCTCTGTAGCGAGAAATCGGGTTCCCATCTGCACGCCGTCAGCTCCCATTTTCAGGAATCTGACGATATCTTCATGCGTATAAATGCCGCCTGCAACAATGACCGGAAAATCACCGTGTTTTTGAGCCATATCCTTGACAGGCAGGAGCAGGTTTTCAAGCCTGTTTTCATCAATGTCAATCTGATCCATCCTGAATCCGATATGTCCTCCTGCGAGCGGGCCTTCCAGCACAACGGCATCAGGCCTGTAGCCTATCTTTTCCCATTTCTTGCATATTATAGCAAGGGCTCTTGCAGATGACACAATCGGGATAAGCGCCGTATCCTTTGGCAATTGAATGGCAGGCAGCGTAAGAGGCAGTCCTGCTCCGGAAATGATCGCATCAGCATTTGCATCAAGAGCGCCTTTCACAGAGTCGTTATAATCTTTGACAAGCGCAGCCATAATGTTTATGCCGGCAAAACCTCCGTTCTCTTTCGCGCGTGAAACCTCTTCGTATGCGGCTTCGTATGAGTTGAGCTTCTTGCCGCTTCTCTTTGAGACAATCCTGTCAAGGCATGCGCTAGATATGATGCCTAACCCGCCTTCCTTGGCAACAGCGCTTGCGAGGGGATAAAGGGAGACCCCGACGCCCAGACCTCCCTGAATGTTAGGAAGCGGAATAGTTTTACCTTTTATAATCAACTGCGAAAACATTTATGAAACCAATTTCCTTATTCTATATATTTTACACCATTTTCCAGAGTATTAGGGGAAAGAAATTAAAAAAGTAGCCTAACAATGTACTCCAGCGGAAAGGAAATATGTTCTTAATCCAATATATACTTGCTGGGGTTTACTGGGATGTTGTTTACATGGACTTCGTAATGAAGGTGCGGGCCTGTGCTGTAACCAGTATTTCCTACAAAGGCTATTATTTGACCTCTCTTAATTTTTTGACCTGCTGTGACTTTGGTTTTTGAAAGGTGACCATAGGTTGTATTGAGCCCATAACCATGATCAATCTTTAGCATCTTTCCAAGTCCGGTATCAAAGCCCTCCTTGATTACAATACCTGCGGCAGGCGCAATTACAGGCGTATCCATCCTCGCAGCCACATCTATGCCATTGTGCATTGCCCAGTTCCCTGTGAATGGAGACATCCTGTTGCCAAACCCTGATGTAAGCCATCCCTTAACAGGCCATATAGACGGCGTGGATGCCCACATGGAGTTTCTTTCCTTCATAAAATCTGTTATCTCCTGAAAACTGGCCTCCTGCTTTAATGCTTCTGACTGAAGTTTAGTTAAATCGCCCTGCATCTTTTTAAGCGCCTCTTCGCGCATCTTTTCGTCAAGGGAGGCAACATTATTGAGGTCAACTTCCTTCGGGCCGCCTAAGCCCAGTATTTGTGTGTTATCTTTAGATGGGGTATTCAGGTTTGTGATAACCCTTAATTTCGTATCAAATTCATTCAGACGGGACATCTGCTTCTTTAATTCATCTATATTAGAGGCAAAGGTCTGTATTTGAAGCTTCTGTGTTTTTGTGATCTTTCTTAACGACTCAAGTTCCCATACCTTGCCAGCCATAACAATGTAGCTGCCGCCCATATATAAAAATAAGGCAATTAAAAAGACGGCTGAGGCAATCATGTAGTTTAGCGCCCTTTTTGTAAAAATAAAACGATAAGGCTTGTCTTTAGGATTGGGTAAGATCAAAATCGTATAGGACTTTTTTAATTTCATAAACTTCTTCCCTTTCCCCTTTGTGATTTAGGGACACCTCACCCCTTACTACCTTAGTTTTGAAAATACCATACCTGTCAATGTTTGTCAAGTCCTTTCCTTGTATCTATTTGAGATTTCAGGGAAAAGGCCTTATTTATTAAATAGCTTGTTAAGGGGGCACTCCTCGCAATGGGGTTTCGTATTGCAGAAGTCCTTTCCTACCCTTACTATCAGTGCATGATATTCATTAAATAAATCAGTATGTTGCGAGAGGTTTTCCATAAAGAGCCTTTGCAGGGAATGATAATCAATGCCATCAGTAATTAACTTGTGCCTTGATAAAATCCTCTTTGTATAGGCATCTATTACAAAAATGGGGTAATTCCCTGCATATAAAAGTATAGAATCTGCTGTCTCCGGACCTATTCCTTTAACCTCTAAGAGCCTCTGCCTTAATTCACTGAGCTCTGTACTGAACATTTTATCAAGGCTCCCATTATATTCCTTAAAAAGGAACTTCATGAACTCCTTAAGCCTTTTTGCCTTGATATTAAAATAACCCGAAGGCCTGATTAATTTTGCCAGCTTAGGTGATGGAAGGGTATATAATGCCTTTGGCGAGAGGTGTCCACCCTTTTTAAGATTACCTATTGCCTTTTCCACATTCCCCCATGCAGTATTTTGGGTAAGGATTGCGCCAACAATAACCTCAAAGGGGGTCTCGCCCGGCCACCAGCGTTGTTTGCCAAATTGATTGTATAATAGCTTATATATTTCAAGAAGGGTCTTTTTTACAGCCATCTAATAATTAACCTTAAAAAAATCTACCCATATTCTAACCATAAATTTAGTATAAATCAATATCTATGCCTCTAAGGCGACCCTTCTTAATTCATCTAATGTTGTAATGCCTTTCATTACCTTCATCATCCCATCCTCAAACAATGTCTTCATACCCTGCGCCTTGGCCGATTCCATTAGTTCCATCTCAGATGCGCCCTTTGATACCAATCTTCTGATATCATGATTAACAACTAATATCTCAAATATCCCTACCCTTCCCTTGTATCCTATGTTGTTGCAGGATTCGCATCCCTCACCCATATAAAACTTAGCGCCTGAGGAAAATCCAAATTCCTCTGCTATATCTTCATCAGGCTGGTATTCCTTTATACATTTTTTGCATATTTTCCTGACAAGCCGCTGTGTAAATACACAATTAAGCGCAGAGGCTATTGACCATGGCTTTATTCCGAGATCAAGGAGCCTTGCAATAGTCCCGACAGCCCCCCTTGTATGGAGGGTGCTAAAGACAAGATGGCCTGTTAAGGCTGCAGATACTGCAACCTCTGCTGTTTCAGTATCCCTGATCTCACCTACATAGATAACATCAGGGTCCTGCCGCAAGATAGATCTAAGCGCATTTGCAAACATAATCCCTGCCTTATTATTAACCTGACTTTGAATTGTTCCTTCAATCTCATATTCAATTGGGTCTTCAATGGTCATTATATTTTTATCTGATTTATCTATGGCATTAATTGCCGAATATATCGTTGTTGTCTTTCCGCTGCCTGTAGGCCCTGTTGCAAGGATCATCCCGTTTGGAGCAAGGATCGCCCTTTTAAAGATATTTAAATCCTCGTCGGAAAAACCTAATTCGGGGAGTGATAAAAGGATGTGGGTTTTCTTCAGGATTCTTAAGACGATATTTTCTCCATAGAGGGTGGGATGTGTGGATGTACGGATATCTATATTTTTGCCGCTGCTTACAAAACTTATGCGCCCATTCTGAGGAATCAGCTTCTTGGATATATCCAGAGCCGATACAACCTTAATCCTTGAGGTAATCGGGGATATGAGTTTAGCAGGTAATCGGTCTCTATCGTGAAGGAATCCATCAATACGAAAGCGCACCCTCATGGAATCCTTTTTTGGTTCAAAATGGATATCGCTTGCACCCTCAAGCACCGCCCTAATGATATAGCCATTTACAAGCCTTACAATAGATGTCCCTTCTAATTCTATCTTATTGGATATCATTTCAGTAATCTCTTTAGCGCTTACCCCTCATTTGCGTCGGGTGTTTCACACTTTAAAAAGGACTTAATATTTTTCTTTAATATTTCATTTAATGCGTAGCCAAAGGTGTTTCTGGCGAGGGTGTTGCTTTTTATTATCCTGCCATCACCTTGTACTATAAGGATCATATTGTACTGGGCAGTTTCAATAAGGCTGTCAAGGAGCTCCACTTTTTGTTATCCTCCTCAATCTGATATGCAGCGATAAATTAAATAACAGATTTATACCAACAGATTAACCTTTTGTTACATCCCCTACCCATTTAAGATAATCTTCTGAACCGCTGATTATGGGGAGGGCAATTATCTCAGGGACAGAATAGCTATGAATGGATTTTACCCTTTTGATAATATCATTTATAAGGGACTTTCTTGTCTTGATGATCATCAGCGCCTCTTTTTCGTTGCAGACCTTCTCCTGCCAGTAAAATATAGATTCCACCTGTGGAATAATATTTACACATGCAATAAGCCTCTCTTCCATGAGGGCATTACCTATCTTTTTTGCCTCATCAATGGAGCTTGCAGTAATAAGGATAACAACAGCCTCCAATTTATATCTAAGCCCCTTCCTTAGCTATTGTTGGTGTTATAAAGATAAGGAGTTCATTCTGCTCGTCAAGTACACTCTGCTTTTTAAATAACCAGCCTAAAATTGGTATCTTGGAAAGAAAGGGAACGCCATTCTCTGCATCAGATATCTCCTTTGTAAAGATGCCTCCAATTACAATTGTATCACCATTCCTGATTATCATATCAGTATGGGCATTCTTTTTGACAATGGTGGGTATATTATCAACCTGCCTTGTCCAGTCAGGCTCGGCCTTCTCAGCCTTTACATTCATTACAATCTGATCATCTGATGTGATATGAGGTGTTACTGTAAGTGAGAGAGAGGCATTTATGATCTTTATCTCTGTTGTAGTCACCCCTGATACTGTTGAAAGCACCCTTATTGGTATATCCCTGCCGCTTGATATCTTCGCCTCTTTATTATCAAGGGTCAATATCTTTGGATTGGAAAGTACCTTTCCCTTGCCGGTGCTCTCCATTGCAGATAATTGAAGGTCAAGTCCTAAGCTTTTTGTTAGATAGGATATACCAATAGCCCCGCCGCTTCCAGCCCCGACAGCGGCCGGGAGATTAACCAGAAAACCTGTTCCACCAATACCAATGCCGCCTGTTAATGGGGTATAAGTAGTATCTGTGGAGTTTGTCTTTGTGCCGCCGCCGGAAAGCAGATAATTACCATGAACCCTCCCGCTCCTTGATACAATATTTCCAGCATAATCAGCGCCCCACTGGATTCCGAGCTCGCGGGAGAAGCCTGACCTTGCCTCCACAATCCTCGCCTCAATCATAACCTGCGGCGTCCTTGTGTCAAGGCTCTTAACCAAGGATGCAATTCTCTCCACATTATCTGCCACATCGCGGACAATCAATGTATTTGTCCTCTGATCCATGGTTATCTTGCCCTTGCTGCTGAGCATATTTTTCAGGTTTTCAGATATCTCCTTTGCGTTCGCAAAATCAACAGGTATCCGCCTTGTAACAAGCCCCTCTTCGCCCTCTCCAAAAGGTGAGGCGACCATCATCATGATATTGCCTTCTTTACGGTAGGTAAGGTTGTTTATTTTAAGTATCGTTTCTATTGCATCCATCAGTCTTACCCTGTTAAAACTCAGGGTAACCTTACCGGAAATCTTTTCACTGATAATAATATTCAGATTATTCTCCTGCCCAAGCGCCCTGAGGACATCCTTTATATCCGCATCCCTGAATTCCATTGTGTAAAGCAGCTCTGCCGGCCTTTTTAGATTAGCCTCATCCTTATCCTTCTCTATTGAGATAGGTTTATTGGCCTCTGCATAGGCATTAACACAGATAGAAAACAGCGCCATTGAAATTATCTGTAAAAATATCCTTTTAATGTTTCTACTCATCCTTCCCTCCTCCTTTCATTAAAGAGGGTCGCTTGATTTATGGATTGGATGAAAACCTTTCCACCATCAGCTCAATCTTTTCATCCCCGTCAGACAATATTACCCTGTCCTTTAAGATTTCAACAAGTTTTTTGCCAGATACAACATCCCCTTTTTTCATTACCTTGTTGTTTATGATAGCCACACCACCGCCGCTTTTATATATAACGCCGCTTAACACCATCCCATTTATCCTTAGGGCGCCCTCCTGCCCCTTCTGCCTCATATTTTTAGGGACAAGAAAGGGGTCATTCCCCCACTTATATTGAGACTCGTTTTTTTCCAGTCCTGTGGTATTAACATCCATAAGAGAGTTTTTGTCCTTCTCTGCAAAGGCGCTTTTGATGCCGCCTTTGTCTATCAGCAGTAAATTAATAAGAATCAGAAAAAGGCTTATAATGACCTTCATATATCTATTCCTTTGGTATAAATGTAACGGCATCTATCCTTGCCATAGAAAGAGGATGGGATGCCAGATTTAACTCTATCCTTATATCATTTATTACCATTCCCCTCGGCAGATCCTCCAGCGCCTTCACATACTCACCGAGCTGCTGATATTTTGCCCTTAAATCTATGCTCAGTTTTAACTCCATGTATCTTCCCTTGTCCTCTACCATAGTTGGTTTTATGGCAATAAAATCCACCTTTGTCCCCCTTGCCAGTCTTGTAAATTCTTCCAAAAGGAAGGACAGCTTTGTTGCGTCGCCTGTCAGCCTCCTTATCTCAGTTAATTCATTGGCAGGCGCTGCCTTTTTCAGCTCGTCTATCCTTTTTGCCATCTCTGTAATCTGTGCAGTAAAAGATGTGAGCTCATTATTTATCGTTATAATCTCACTTCTCAGGCTATTTGCCTCCTTTGCCTTTGAAAGATACAGCGCCTGGTAAAAGAAAAAATAAAAGGCCGCAATTATTGTAACAATAATAATTATCTTTTCTCTCCAACTTAGTTTAGAGAGATCAAGATTTAACAATTGTTGAGGTAATATATTCTCCATATTAGGGCCTTTTTATGGCAGCAGTAACATCAAAATTTACCACCGACTGCCCTGAGAGGTCGCTCTGCTGGGCAAAATTCAGATTTATATTTGTAAATGAATCTGACCTCTCAATAGCAGCAATAAAATTGGTGACATCTGCATGGCTCATGGCATTACCGCTAAAATGCATCTCCTTCTTATCAGTATCTCTTTTCTTTCTGCTCTCAATTACTGTAAACCAGAGATCAGGGGTGGTAAGAAAACTTAACTCACGTAAAACAGTCGACCATGTTATCCTTTCCTTTAGCAGATCCCTTAGGTTTAGTGTTTCACCCCCCTTGTCTTTAGCAACGGCGCCCTTTGCAGACAGCCTGTTCATCTCTTCAATCATGGCAGTGAGTTCCTTATTTATATTATCCCTTTTAGTAATAATCTGTGTCTTCTCTTTTTTAAGCTTCTGTACCTCATAATATTTAAAGCCGTATGTTACGCCCCAGATTATTATTATAAGGATTAATCCTAAGGCAAAAATCTTCTCCTTTGATATTCCACCTTCCCTCTCAGACTCTCCGGGGATAAGATTTATATAATCCTTCATATTCCTTTATCTCATAAGGCCAAGGGCAATACCCACTGAGGTTGAAAAGCGTGGCGCCATAGATTCCAGTTTATAAAAGGCATCGCTGCGGTAATTAACATTAAAAAATGGATTATCAATAACAACAGGGATATCAAAGAATGAAGACATATATTCCTTAAAGCCCGGCATGAGTGAAGTCCCGCCTGACAGAACAATCCTCTGCAATATCCCTTCCCTGAACTGCGCCCTGTAATAATCAATAGAACGTTGTATCTCAAGCACAAAATTATCTACAATTGACCTTATAATTTCCTTCTCTTCTCTACCAGCCGTATTAATGCCGCCCTCCTCTATAGATTGCGCAGGTATCGTTGATCTCATACTCATACCCTTTTCCTTTTTTAAGAGCTCGGCCTCATTATACCCTGTCTTTAGATTTTCCTCTATCGCCCTTGTAATATTATTGCCGCCTAAGTATATATTTCGGGTAAATCTCAGCACCTTTTTTTTTGATACATTTATATCCGTCTTCCCGGCGCCAATATCTACATACACAACATTTTCTTCATAGGCCGCATAATTTTTCTTAACAATATTTAGCATTGCAAGTGGATTAACTGTCAGCAGATTTAATTGAATCCCTGATTTCTTGAATACTGCCATATTGTTGAATACAGTTTCCTTCTCCACTGCTACAATCAACAACTCATATTTTTTAATGTCCCTGTCGTCTATCTCACCCATTACCAGAAAATCAATTATCATGCCCTCTGTCGGGAAATTTATGACCTTCTTTGCCTCCCATTTTACAGCCTCTGCCAGCTCATCCTTAGGCATCTTGGGAAGGGTAAGATACCGTATGGTGGGGGTATAGGTAGTAAAAACAGCGCCCATCTTCTGCTTCTTTATCCTGCCTTCTTCAAGAAGGTTATCTAAGGTATCTGGAATCTTCTCCTCTGACCTCTCTTTTGGAATCTCGGCAAGGCCTGCATAGAGAAGTTTGGCATTCCTTATTGACCCGCTAAGCTGCACCACCTTTATAGAAGAGCTTCCGATATCTATTCCTACTACAGGACTTCTAAATAGGCTAAGATCAAATCCTATAGCCAAAAAGGCCTCCCATTTCATCTTTATGAACAATGTATAATCTAACTATACTTGTGCGTCTAATTATAGTTTAGCATAAACCTTCAAAAAATCAAGTTTTTAATGGGAATTAGGGCGGGCAAATGGTATTTCACCCTGTCAGAAACAGGAAGATTATTGCCAGAGAATTGCCTAAATATTGCCTTAAAATGCCTATAAATCAATAGATATTAAGGGTCTCATAATTGAATTGACATAGATTAGAAAATCTCCCCTTGCCCCTCTTTGCCAA
>CAKKST010000311.1 GCA_919903585.1 Nitrospiria bacterium
ATGTCCTGTATGCTGCATTAATCTTAACATAATCATACGAAAGATCACATGTCCAGACTGTTGCCCCTGACTTACCGAGGTGTAGGTCAACAGTGATAGTGTACTCCTTTTGCCTTAGTATATCTGTAACGGCCATCTCTGCATCACTTCCAAACCCAACACCCTTGCCAACCATCTTCACATTATTAAAGAATACATCTATCTTGTCCGCGTTTATCTTCACGCCTGAGTATCCTACTGCGCACATAATCCTGCCCCAGTTTGCATCAGAGGCAAAGAGCGCTGTTTTTACAAGATTTGAGTTTGCAATGGCCATCCCGATCTTTTTAGCATTATTAAAATTCCTTGCCCCCTTAACCTTAATCTCCACAAACTTTGTTGCGCCCTCACCGTCCTTAACAATCATCTTTGCAAGCTGTGTGCAAAGATAGGTTAATGCCTCCTGAAAAATCATAAATCCTTTACTGCCCTTTTTAACTTTTATACCCGACATACCATTTGCAAGGCACAAGGCCATATCGCTTGTGCTCATATCACCGTCAACTGAAATCATGTTAAATGATTTATTTACTGCATTCTTTAATGCGCTCCTTAAATCCGCTGTTGCTATCTTTGCATCTGTGCCAATGAATGCAAGCATGGTTGCCATATTTGGGTGTATCATGCCTGAGCCCTTGGCAATGCCGCCTATTGTAACAATCTTTTTACCTATATTTATCTGAACAGCCTTTTCTTTCAGGAATGTATCAGTAGTCATTATTGCCTCTGCTGCATCCCTTCCGCCATCCCTGCTGAGTTTTGTGGCTGCATCAGCAATACCTCTTTTTACCTTATCAATTGGTAACTGTTGGCCAATAACACCTGTTGATGCCACATAAACAAGATGGGATTTAATCTTTAATGCCTTTGCCGTGAGGATCGCCATCTCCTCTGCATCCCGTAAACCCTGTTTTCCTGTGCATGTATTTGCATTGCCGCTGTTTGCAATAATAGCCTGTCCAGCGCCCTTCTTTATATGTTTTTGATTAATAAGAAGCGGCGCGCCCTTTATCTCATTGGAGGTTAATGTCATAGCTGCGCTACATGGCCGCTCTGAAAAAATCAAGGCAAGGTCTTTTTTCTCAATCTTTTTTATCCCTGCATAAACCCCTGAGGCAAGAAAACCGGGAACAGCAGTTATACCGCCAGAAAGCCCTTTCATTTATAATACCCCTCACCCTATCCCTCTCCCCAGCGGGGAGAGGGTAATATAATTGTGCCTCTCCATGTTATGGAAAGTGAATCTGTTTTATGTAGGGGCGAGGCGCTGCCTCGCCCTCTTTGGATTCCTCTATTCCCCCTTTACTAAAGGGGGACGCAGGGGGATTACGGAAACACAGGCAGCAGATTAAGCCCGCACTCCTCATCAAATCCCATCATTATATTCATATTCTGTATTGCCTGACCTGATGCGCCTTTAATAAGATTATCAATGGCAGATACAATAACTATCATCCCAAGCCTTTTATCCTCAACAATGCCTATCTCGCAGATATTTGATCCCCTCACATTCTTTGTATCAGGGATATTTCCAGCATTGAGTATCCGCACAAAGGGTTCATTCTCATAAAAATCTTTGTAATGGGATAAAAGCATCTCTCCCGACGCATTCAGTTTTATATAGATAGTACTCAAAATTCCCCTGTTCATGGGCACAAGATGCGGAGTAAAAGATATGCTTATTTTCTTTTTAGCAGCCTGACTAAGCTCCTGCTCTATCTCAGGTATGTGACGGTGCGTGCCTATTTTGTATGGCCTCAGGCTCTCATTCGCCTCTGGAAAGTGATAGGCAATATCAGCGCCCCTTCCAGCGCCTGACACGGCTGACTTGGCATCTATCACAATCGGCAGGTCAATCTTGTTTACCCGCTTGCTTTTTAATAGAGGCGCTATTGCAAGTATTGCAGATGTTGGATAGCACCCGGGATTTGCCACAAGAACCGCATTTTTTATCTTCTCCCTGTAAAGCTCAGGCAGGCCATATACTGCCTTCTTTAAAAGCGGCCTTGCAGTATGTTTTTCCTTATACCATTTCTCATAGACCTTATAATCTTTAAGCCTGAAGTCTGCGCTTAAATCTACCACCTTTTTGCCATAGCCGAGATACTCCTTTGCAGAATCCATTGCAGCGCAATGCGGAAGACAGAGGAAAACAAAATCTGCCTTCCTCGCTATTGTTGCTGGAACATTCTTTTCAAAAACCAAACCGGTCTTATCCCTTAGACTTGGAAAAAGGTTATCAACTGATTTTTCAGCAGACTTCTCTGATGTAATGGCAGTAATCTCCACCTCAGAATGGCTAAGAAGGAGCCTTAAAAGCTCTCCGCCTGTATACCCGCTTCCGCCTATGATTGCAACCTTTAACATATTTGTGAATAATACCACTGCATAGCAAAAGATGTCAAACTGAAAAGTATAACTGTTGAACATAAAGGCAATATATAATATACTAAAACCATGGATAAGGTGGCTTTCTTAAAAAGGCTCACCGCTATTGCCAGAGGTGATACACCTGCTGATATGGTTATTAAAAATGGCCTGATTGTTGACCTCTTCAATGGCAGGATTATCAGGGCAGATGTCGCAATATATAAAGACACTATTGCTGGGATTGGGAGCTATAGAGGGAAGAAGAGCATTGATGCACAGAGATGCTATCTCCTGCCCGGTTTTATTGACGGCCATCTTCATCTTGAAAGCACAATGTTATCCCCTTCTGAATTTACAAAGGTCTCTCTTGCACATGGAACAACTGCGGTTGTAATTGACCCGCATGAGGTTGCGAATGTAGCAGGCATAGCCGGCATAAAATATATCTTGAAAGCAACTGAGTTGTTACCCATTGACTTTTTTATCATGGCGCCATCATGCGTGCCTGCATCTGACCTTGAGACCTTTGGACACAGGATAACTGCATCAGACATTAAAAGACTCTTAAAGATAAAAAGGGTAATCGGCCTTGCAGAGGTAATGGATTTCCCTGATGTGGTTAATGGTAAAGATGAGATGCTGAAAAAGATAGCCATCTCCGAGAATATGGTAGTTGATGGTCATGCGCCACTGCTTTCCGGCAAAGGGCTTTCTGCATATATTGCAGCGGGCCCTGCCTCTGACCATGAGGCAACGAATATTAGTGAAGGAAGGGAAAAGCTCGGCCTCGGCATGCACCTGATGATGAGGGAAGGGAGTATTGCAAAGGATTTAAAGAACCTTGCTGCGCTTGTCAACAAACATTCATTAAGCAATATCTCCTTTGTGTCTGATGATTTGCTGCCAACAGAATTGATTAGAGATGGGCATATAAACAGGATATTAAGAAAGGCTGTAAGCCTCGGCCTTGACCCGATTATGGCAGTAAGGATGGCCACATTAAATACTGCACGATATTTCGCATTAAAAAAGACTGGCGCAATTGCCCCCGGCTATAAGGCAGATATGGTTTTGGCAGGGGATTTAAAGAGATTTAAGATTAATACCGTTATAAAGAATGGCAGGGTTGTGTATGAGGATGGAGGATATAAAATTAATTTTAATAAAAAAGCACCGCCTCCTTTCAACATAGTGAATTCCGTTAAAGCAAAGGCTGTTGATGAAGCAAATTTATTGGTTAAGGCAAAGAAAAAAATTGATGCGATCGGTCTTATACCGAATGAGATACTAACTAAATGGCTTAAACTAAAGCCACTGATAGTTAAGGATTCAGTTATATCTGATACAAAAAGGGATATACTAAAGATAGCCGTGGTTGACAGACACAGGGCATCGGGCAATGTTGGGTGCGGGTTTGCAAAAGGTATGGGGCTAAAAAAGGGCGCCATTGCGACGAGCATAGCACATGATTCTCATAATATCATCTCTGTTGGCACAAATGACAGGGATATGGTTATTGCAATAAACCGCATAATCGCTATGCAGGGTGGGCTTGTTATTGCAGAAAATGGGAAAGTTCTGGGTGAGCTTCCGCTTCCTATTGCAGGCCTGATGTCAAGGGCAAAGGCAGAAGATGTTGCAAAGGCTTT
>CAKKST010000312.1 GCA_919903585.1 Nitrospiria bacterium
GTTATGGTATATTACACTAATAATTATTTCATCATAATAACATTAATTTTATAAAAAGGAGCGGTGTAATATGTCAAAGGGAAAAATAAGGGATACACTGGGTTTTATCTTAATTATCGGCGGATTTTTATCGGTATTATATCTGATCTTCAGGATTAAAGGGTATGCTGCAATTGCAGGGTCACTGCCTGAAGACAAGGTGGCTGGTGTTATAAGTTCAATAAGATATATTGTTGTGCTTGCCGGCTTTTTAATCGGCACCCTGATGGGCGCCATTGTCCAGAGGTCAACCTTTTGTATTGCTGCTGCCTGCCATAATATTGTAACCACGCAGGACCTCACGCAGACAAGGGCGTATGCAATGGCGCTATTTGTTGCAATATTAGGCGTGCAGATCCTCTACATGTTCGGTCATGTTGATATAAACTACAGCGTCTATTTGTCATCGCCATTTACATGGCTCAGCTACATTGTTGGAGGTTTTATATTTGGGGTTGGCATTGTTTACGGCGGCGGCTGTGCAAGCAGGATACTTGTCCGGGCTGGCGAAGGGAATCTTGGCGGACTTATAACAGTTATAGCATTCATATTCTCCTCATCAGCCACACTCTGGGGCATTACAGCAAGGCTAAGGGTTGACTATCTTAATTCATTGACATTAAGCCTCCCTGCCCAGTATCTGCCTGAGATTATAAAATTCGTTCCATGGTGGGTAGTATTATTTGTAATAGAGGTCGCCCTCGCTATTTTCATGCTAATATCACCAAAGGGCACACCATGGCGCAGTTGGAGATGGCCGCTTGCAGGGGCTGCCATTGGCCTTACCATTGTGCTCGGCTGGTGGGTTAATGGCGCCGCTCATAAAACTGTACCCATTATAGATTCCTTTTCTTTTAGCAGCCCAAGCGACCCGTCACTCCTGCAGAAATGGAGGCCATGGAGCCTGACCTTTGCTGCTGCCGATGCACAGGCATTCAGGTATCTAATACTCTGGACAGGTGAAACAATTAACTTTGCCATATCTTCAGTATTCGGTGTGATATTTGGTTCTCTCATTGCTGCCCTCTATACAAGGACATTTAACTGGGTTGCGCCAAC
>CAKKST010000313.1 GCA_919903585.1 Nitrospiria bacterium
AAGAGATTGAAGACTATATACAGGTTCGCTATACTATGTTGAGCAAGGTGTTTTAGGCAGTAGCCCTGATGCCTTCCTATGTTTTCTTCTAATAACATAAAAACACATTATTATCAATTTTCCATTGCCTCAACATGTATTTTAATTCTGTTTTTTCTTTTGACTTTTCAAGTGGATTTGATATATTTTAAATATAAGATTAAGGAGGCTTCCGTGCAAAATACAAAACAGAGAGAAGAAGATATCTTTGCTGATGTTTTAGAAAAGATACAAACTCTAACTGCTTCCCAGCAAAAATTTCTTCAGGAAATACTCTCGCGCCATGAGAAGATTTCGGCCCTTCCTAAAAAGAGTCTTCTCAAAAAGAGCTTTGGTATTTGGGCTGGCAGAAAGGACATTAAAGGCAGCATAGAATATATTGTTGACCCAATATCTATTGAGTCCACGAAGACGAAATGACAAATCTCGATGGCTTTCTCAAGCAGGGTATACCATTAAAAACTGGCAATTACTGGAAAGAGATTTACGGAGGCAAATCCTATCGCTTGCTGCCATACCAACTGAAAACACGAGATATGGACAGATGTATAAAATTAAAGGAAACTTAACTGGGCCAAATGGGAAAATCCTGGCTGTGTGTACAATTTGGATGACAGAGACTACAACTGGAGACACAAAATTTATAACTATGTATCCAAAGAAAGGAGAGGGGAAATGACCTATAAGTTATTTGAAGAAGTTATTTTATTAGAGGATATGCCTGAAAAAGGCTTGAAGAAAGGCGATGTGGCAACTATTGTTGAGCGTCATCCTGTTCCTGATGGCGAAGATGGATATTCTTTGGAAGTGTTTAATGCGCTTGGTGAGACAATAGCAGTAATAACTGTTTCAGAGTCTGCTATTGCGCCATTATCTGAAAAAGAAATTTTCAGTGTTCGGTCATTAGCAGTGTAGAAAAAATACCTTGTCAGCCCATGACCAAACTCACCTCTTACGCTACACGCTTAAATCGAAATCGGAATCAGGTCTGGAATATAAGAAATCATAAGCAGCAATAAAAAAAGATTGCAGACCACATACAGCTTCGTGTGCTATGGTGGACAGGGTTTTTTAAGCAGTAGAAGTTATCCTATTTCTATATAACATTACTATTTGTATTACAATTGTCAAGAATAAAAGGTTTTTCTTCATGCCGACTTACAATATCCGCCTGCCTAAACCCTAAAATAGAGATAGAAATCGCTAAAAATAATAAAAACCCCTTCTGCCTGTTGACTAACAGGAAGATGATAGGTTATAATTAATTCAATATGCTGGAAAGGAGCTATTGAGTTGAACAAGAAGGCAGTGGCGTTATTATCAGGGGGGCTGGACAGCACCCTTGCTGTTAAGACAATGATTGACCAGGGTGTGGAGGTTATTGCCCTTAATTTTACCTCGCCCTTTTGCAACTGCACAAAAAAGGATAGCGGCTGCGACCATGAGGCGAGCAGGGTTGCAAAGGAGTTCGGCATAGAGATAAAGGTGATAAGCAAGGGCATTGATTATATAAATAATGTGGTGAGAAACCCAAAGCATGGCTATGGAAAGCACATGAACCCCTGCATTGACTGCCGCATTTTTATGCATAAGGCAGCAAAGAAGGTTATGGAGGAGACAGGCGCATCTTTTATAATCACTGGAGAGGTGCTCGGCCAGAGGCCCATGTCGCAGAGAAGGGACACCCTTGATATAATTGAAAGAGAGAGCGATTTAAAGGGTCAGGTAGTAAGACCGCTTTCTGCCAAACTCTTTACACCTACAATCCCTGAGCAAAAGGGTTTGATAGACAGGGATGGGCTTTTATCAATCCAAGGCCGCTCAAGAAAAGAGCAGATGGAATTGGCAGAAGAAAAGGGTATAAATGATTATCCCTGCGCCTCTGGCGGATGCAAGCTTACAGATGAAAACTTTGCTAAAAAGATAAAAGACCTCTTTGTTCATAAAGAGGAGATTACCCTGAAGGACATACATCTTTTAAATGTCGGAAGGCACTTTAGGCTGGACAAAGATACAAAGCTAATAATCGGCAGGAATGAGCATGAAAATAAGAGGCTTGAATACACTGCACAGCCGGGCGATTATCTTTTTATACCTGACAATTTTCCAGCGCCTGCAGGCATCCTCTGCGGAGAGATATCTGATGATAAAGAGGCTTTTATATGCAAGGC
>CAKKST010000314.1 GCA_919903585.1 Nitrospiria bacterium
TATGTGCCATCTGCCTCCACAAGATGTTTATCTAAAAGTTGATTCATCCCGGCTTTTATATCTTCTATCTCAATAAAATGCGCCCTCCCCTTTGCCTCTGCATAGCTTTTCATGACATTTATATAATCTTTGTAAATATCAGGCTTAAATCCATTCTCCTTTAATGACCTTTGAAGTGTCTGTATAGCTCTTTCAATTGGAAAGTCGCTTACCTTTGCAATGTTTGCCTCTTGCCTCTTTATAGAAGGCAAAAATGTGGATAAGGAATCAAAGGATACTATAGAGCCATCTTTAACAAACGGCCTCAAGGCCATGGCAATGGAATCATTCCTCTCAAGCGCGGCTTGCGGTTCTTTTGATTCAGTAATTACCATAATCTGATAACCTGAGCCGCTGAACTTCTCCATAATCAAATCCTGCAAAACCATTGCCTCCATGCCTTCCGGACGCATCTTCTTAAAATCTGAATCAAAATCTAAAAATAGCGCCTTATAGCCCAAAAATATTGTAAGACCAATGCCAATGGCAAGGATTGTCTTTGGATATCTGACTATATGCCTTGCTGCCTTATCAAGCCCAAAGGGATTCAGCCTCCCTTTAACAACAGGTTTTTTTGAAGACTTGGCGCGCCATATCATAATGCTCGGCAGCACAAGATACATGGCTAACATGCTTGCAAGTATGCCTGTACCGCACATAAAGCCAAGTTCAGAGAGGCCCCTGAAGTCAGTAAGCATCAGCAAATAAAATGCAGTTGCTGTTGTAGCAGCGCCTGTAAAGATTCCCTTTCCAACACCAACTAATGCCGCCTCAAGACCTTGTACAATATCCGCGCCTTTATCTATCTCCTCCAAGTATCTGTTGTAGATATGGATTGCAAAATCAATGCCGAGCCCCATTAAAATAGCTGCAAATGCAACTGTCACCATGTTCAATTGGCCAAGAAAAATATACGAGATGCCAAAAGACCACACAAGGGCCATCTGAAGCGGTATAGATATGTAAAAGAGAATTGCGATGCCTCTATATGCAAAATAGAATAAGAGCAGGATTGTAAAGAACG
>CAKKST010000315.1 GCA_919903585.1 Nitrospiria bacterium
ATATGTTGTAGGTATTGCTGTAACACCATATATAGAATGGACATTACCCTCAGGGTCCATAAGCGCACGGAAGTTCAGCTCATAGAACTCCATAAAAGGCTTTACTATCTTCTCACCCTGAGAATCGCTTGATATTGCCAGTATCTCAAACCCCTTTTTATTATATTCCTTAAAAAGCTCCTCCATTGACGGCATCTCCTGCCTGCATGGGGGGCACCATGTTGCCCAGAAATTTATCATAACAACCCTGCCTTTGTAATCCTTCAATGAGGCATTCTTCCCGGATGTATCCTTTAATGTAAAATCCGGCGCCGGGCGGCCGATCTCAGGGAGATTTGCTGCAAACATAACCCCCCTGTCTCCCCCCTTAGTGTCGGGGCTGTCTGCATCAACTGTTATACCGAGAAAGGAGCCCAATAAAAAAGAAGCAGAAACAACAAAAATTAATATGGCTATTTTTTTCATCCAAAAATACATATTCTCCTCATCCAAAGCAATGTAGGCACGAATCCCTGCTTAATACATGCAGGGACATGTTTATTCGTGCATGCCTGTCGGCAGACAGGCAAAACAGCACGGTTAAAACCGTGCCTACAAATTCACGAAAATGTTGCAGACTTTTAGTCGGGGCTTCATTTCTTTTCTTCCTTTTTTAGAAGCTCCAGCACCACACCAATGCTCTCAGGCCTTGTCCAGTCCCGAGGGCCGAGTATTTTCTCCACAATAACACCGTTCTGGTCAATTATATATGTCTCTGGCACGCCTGTAAGCTTATATCTCCTGTCTGCCTTGCCCATAAAATCAAGTACGATAGGAAAGGTAAGCTTCAATTCCTTTACAAAGGGCTCTACCTTTGATATATCCCTGTCAATACTTACTGCAATCATCTCAAAGTCCTTCCCCTTCAATGCCTTATACAAAAGCTCCATGGCAGGCATCTCTTCCTTACACGGCTTGCACCATGTTGCCCAGAAATTCAGGAATACCACCTTGCCCTTATAATCAGAAAGCCTTACAGATTTTTTATTTAAATCCTTAAGCTCAAAGTCAGGCGCAGGGCTTCCAATAACTACAGGCTTATAGCTTTCAAAATTCTTCCATTCATATAAGACAATAAAGCCGAGGATTAACAATACAGCGGTAATAATGATACCATATTTTTTCGCAGTGTTATTTTCTGCTTTAACCTCTTCCATCCAAGCCTCCTCTTATTTCATTAATCATCCACCCTCCCCTTAATCCCCTCCCATCAAGGGAGGGGGAAATCTGTAGGGCAAGGTTACCATACAAAACCCTCTCCCCTTGTGAAAGAGGGTTAGAGCCTGCCCCGAACTTGTTTCGGGGGTGAGGGGGTTACGCATAAGCATGAAGCCCCGGCAGAATAAAGCTCACTCCCCAGTAAAGGAATACTATTGCAAGAAAACCTATTATGGCAAATACGGCTGTCCGAACCCCGCGCCAGCCGTGCGTAACCCTCGCATGAAGGTAGCCTGCATAAATAAGACATACAATGGCAGCCCATGTCTCCTTCGGGTCCCAGCTCCAGTATGTGCCCCATGCATAGTTCGCCCAGTAGGCGCCTGTAATAATCCCGATGGTTAAAAACGGAAAGCCCCATGCAATGGATTTGTAATTCAGGTCATCAAGGATGCCTAAATCAGGAAACCTTGCCATAAAATCCTTTAATCCGCCGACGGTCTTCTTCTCTACCCCATTTTTTAAAAGATACATGATGCTTATTCCAAAGGATATGGCAAAGCCTGCATAACCTATAAATGTGGTAATAACATGTATCTCAAGCCAGATGCTCTGCAAGGCAGGATTTAACGGGTCAATTGCCTGATAACGGTATGGCAGCAGCCATACGATGGTAAGTATGGAAAGGAATATGAGGCTCATTACAAAGGCGCCTATAATCCTGAACTTATATCTGAACTCCATAAAAAGGTAGCCAAGTACAGTCGCCCATGTAAAGAGGAGCATGGATTCATAGAGATTTGCAAAAGGCGCATGCCCTGATTCATATGCCCTGTATCCCAACGCCAATGTATTTGTTATAAAGCCGAGTACTGCAGTTACTGTGCCGAGCTGGCCAAGGGTTTCATTCTTATAAAAAAAGCCATAAAGCATATAAAATGCAAATGATGCCAGATAAAGCCAGAATGTAACATCTACCCAGAAAAAGGAATTAATCATCTATAATCTCCCATTTATCACACTGTAGGGGCAATTCATGAATTGCCCCTACATTTTACTGACCCTGTTAAGGTCGTCAACCAGACTGGAAAACTCCTTATCAAAGTTAATCTTATCCTTATTGGCATTCCCGCCGACATAAATATCAACCTTATCCTTTTTATCTACAATCTTTATCCATATCCTTTTATGAATAATAAAGAATGAGAGGAAGAGGCCGACTGTTAGAAGTGTAGAGCCGACCCAGACTACATTAACACCCGGATCCCTTGCAACACTTAGCCCTGTCCACTGGGGCGCCTTATATCCGCCTATTTCAATAAAATATTTTGTGCTCTTGTCAATAAATGCCTCAGGATATTTTGCAAAGAGCCATGGGCTTGACTTCAGCACGCCCTTTTCATAAATCTCTACCTGTATTGCAGGATTATTATGTTCCATAGACTTTGAGAATATCCGCTTGCTTTCTGTATCATAATAAAAGTCTGCTGCAAACCCTATTACCTTGACCTTGATGTCTGTCTTTGGAACAGGGGTCTCAACCCCAAAATCTGCTATGACCTCTGCGACCAGACCCTTCGTCTTTTTATCTGTCAAAAAGAATCTTGCCTTCTCCACCCTGTCCCATGCCTGTCCATAACTGCTCTGATAAAACCAGATGCCCTTATATTTTAGAGGGTCATTGACCTCTATTGTCTTCTTCATGACCTCTTTGCCATTTTCAAGCACTGTCAGGGCGCTGAAAAAATCCTTTATTTTATAATCATCATAATATTCTATCCAGAACTTATCAACCCTTAAATCAAAGCCGCCCTGTGGAAAGTGTTTTGTCTCGCCTTCAAGTATTGTGGCAAAACCCTTAAAGCCAAAGAAGCTGCCAATGATTGCGCCCAGAAAGATAGCAAGCAGCCCGACATGGGTAATATCAGAGCCTATGCGGCCGATTGCGCCCTTGCGGGCAAAGATGGAGATGCCTGAGCCCTTCTCCTCTATCAAGACATTGTATCTCTTTTTCTTAAGCAGGCCGGAGATGGCATCCCTCATCTGCTGTATACTGACATTATGATTTAATCTGGCGCTATTCTTCTGCCTTAGTATCGCATCCTCTGCCATGATTACGGTCTTATCTTTGATGAGCCTCCATTTTGGCGGCAGCCTTCTGGAAAAACAGACTGAGAGATTTATGCTCAGGAGAATGATCATTAGGGTAAAATACCATGCATGATAGATATCGGTAAACCCCAGTACGCTAATAATCCTATACCACTTTTCCCCATGCTGGGATATATATATAGCAGGTTCGCGATTCTGCTCAATAAACGTACCAACTATAGAAAGTATGGCCAGGATTATAAAGATGAAGATGGCGAGCTTTGGAGAGCTGAAGGTCTCAATAAATTTACCCTCTATAGTGTCCCACAAGCCTGTTTCCTTTGCCTTTGGCGCTGCCGCAGCCGCTTCCTCTATCTTTTTCTCATCCATTAAAAGCTTTCCTTTCTATCCTGTCTAAACAGTAGGGGCGGGGTAACCCCGCCCCTACATTGGTATTCAAAAGTATAACATATAATTTTTGTCTATATCAATTATTTTCAGGTAGGCTTAATATATTAAGCCCCTACATTTAATCCTGTGGTTTTTTCACCCCTGCGTAATCTGCAAGCTTTACATCGGTTTTATATACCCCATTCTTTACATAGGCCAGGGTCTTCAGAAAATAATCAGGCTCTATCTTCCCCGGCATCATTGCTATCAATGTCCCATCACCTTCTAAAAACCATGTTGTTGGCACCTCTTTTACACTATAATGTACTGCCAATTCTTTATACCCCATCTTCCTGCCTTTATAATGCGCCTCACCTGAAAGCTCTGCATCAACCCTTATGGGGACAAACCCCTTTTCTATCAGCCCCCGCACCTCTTTATTGCCAAAGGTCTCTTCGTCCATCTTCTTACACCAGTCGCACCAGTGGGTAACAAAATTAAGGAGTATCTGTTTATTCTCCCTCTTTGCCTTCTCCATCCCCTCGTTATAACCCAGCCATCTTATATTACCCTTCTTGCCAAAGCCTGTCCCTTTTACCCCGAACATATAGCCTGCGCCAATACCGATTATTATAATTGCAATCAGAATTATTAATTTACTTTTCATAATTTCACCATCGTTTGTAAAATGGCGGACACAAGGTTCGCCCCTACATTATTTGAATTGCTCAAGAAATTTTTTTGACTCTTTACCAACCGATGATGCAGGATCCATTGCAGCCGCCCTCTGCCATGCCTCCCTCGCCTTGTCCTTATTTCCATTTGATACGTATGCAAAACCGAGGCTCAGCCATATACGCTGATACATGGGATCAACCTTTGACCCCTTTTCAAGCTCTTTTACGGCCTCATCCTTTTTACCGACATATAGATATGCAAGGCCGAGGTCATTTATGGTATCTATATCCTTTGGATTTAATGCAACGGCCTTCTTGTATTCAGCAATAGCCTCATCAAACCTGCTGTTTTCAAAATACAGGTCGCCGAGCCGGGCCATTGCCTCTGCATCCTTTGGGTTTGCGGCTATGCGCCTCTTAAAATCCTTTATTGCATCTTCAGGCGCTGGCATATGGCCTCCGGCAGCAGCCACTACATCCTCAGTCTTTATCTCTTTTTTATTTTTAGCTATGCCAAAAAAGTATCCAAAACCTAAACCCGCTGCAAGAATGACAACTAATATGGCTGCCTTTTTACCCATCTAAAATTATCCCCACACTATTTTGTATTGTATTTATGGCCTGTAGAATTCCTTGTCTATTGCAGCACGGATCTCTGGTATTGTCTTTCCAGCCTTGTGCAGCTCACCTGCCCGTAATGCTTCATTTATACATATATCGCAGTTTGCGCCATGGTCATCCACATAGCAGGTCAGCAGACTCTTATGCCCAAAATTCGGCTTACAATAACAATAGCAAAAAAGGCTGTCAAGCACCTCGGGTATCTCCTGAGCCACTTTATATGCATTTGATGTCTTGCCAAAAAACAGCGCCGGCGAGAGCGTTGGACGAGCCTCCCCCCCGCGTTCTACCTTCCCAACTGTCTGTTTTGATGCTGATGTCCTGTTCCACTTTCCATAGAGGAAACCTCCTCCCACAGCAAATATCAGAACCACTGCCATTGCAATATAAAAAGTGTTATTGGATTTTTTCTCCTCTTCCTGCCTGCCTGTTTGGCTGGCTGGTTTTTCTTTTTTGGACATCAATAATTCCCCCTTACCTGTGCCATTCCCGCCCCTGCCTCCGTAGAAATAACGATTAACATAAATATTTGCACACTATTTATCAATTATCAGCGAATGTGATGACCTGCAGTTAAGCGTCCCTAATATCGGAAGCTTGTAAGCAAAGGACGGCAGTGTAAGCATACCCAACAGCACAACTATAACTATAAGGCTTACTGCTGCCCTTAAATATGGAAGCCCCAGCGGCCTGTCCTTCATCGGGTCTATCAGCCTGTGGATCCTCTCGGTCTGTGAATCTGCCCTCCATATTGCTGTAGAATTTAATACGAGATCATTTTTTAATTTTAGCAGCTTCATCATCGCGCTTGCAAGTTCCAGCGGCCTTCTTGACGCAGCAATTGCCGCATCATCAGCAGCCTTCTCCTTTGAGGAGATAAAGAGCTCTTTTAAAAATCTGCTTAGCGGGATAAAGAAAAAGGTATCGCAGATAAATGCAACTATCAGGAGCCTCAGGGGGTCATACTTTCTTACATGATGCGACTCATGAAGTATTACAGCCCTCAGCTCTTCCCTCTCTAATCTTTTGCATAAAGTTCCTGACAGATATATCCTTGGCTGTAAAAAGCCAACGGTAAAGGCATTATGCAGCCTATTATCTTCAAATATAATGATCCTTTTAAAAATATCCTTATTTGGCGCCAGCTTTTTTATCTTGCTATAGCCTCTTACCCCGACCTTCTGCCACTCAAGCCTCTCTACCAGTTTCATACTGCCATTGATGCTGAGCATCAACCTTGAAACAGCATTTATCAGGCCGATTAAAAGGACAGCTATCCCAATCCATGGGAGGACGGAATGTATCATGGCAAGAATGATAAGGCATCTTGTAATAAGATCAGGGCAGCAGCTTAATGTATTTTTAACTGTAATTGTCGGCTCAATAACATGGGTTATGGCATAAAGAAAGCTGACGCTGCCTATTGCTGCAATGGAGAATAAAACACCAATTATTATCCATGTCCTTTTTATTTGATTAGTCATTCCTATCTACCCCTCTTTCTCAGTTCACCTTTCTTTTCTTCAATAAGATTTGATAGATATTCCATCTGCTCTGGCTCCATCTCTGCGATGATGTCTATAAAAGAGGTAAACGCAGTTTGCGGATAATTGCCGAGGACGCCCATTAGCACCTCTCTGGAGACAGACCTTTCAAATGCCTCTTTTGTGCAGGCAGGTTTATAAAGATAGGTATTTTTAACAGGTAGTTTTGATAGAAGACCCTTATTTGCCAGCCTTCCCATTACAGTCATTACTGTGGTATAGGCGATTTTTCTTTTTTTCTTTAAATCAAGGAGTACATCCCGAACAATGGCCTCGCCATTTTCCCAGAGGAACTCCATAATCTCCTGCTCAAGTTCACCCAGCACCTGATTAAGGCCGTTTCTGTGCGGTCTAAAACTTGATGTTACAAATCCCTGCAAAAGATTTCTCCTTAAAATGCTTGCGGCTTAATACTTACAACTGTAATTTTAGTATATACTACAGCATGTAGTATGTCAAGAATTTTGTTTTTTGAGAAAACTTCTTGTTGACCATATAGAACAATGGGTATAAAATTAGGCCAATCTTTTAAGCAGGATTTCAAGAGGTCTTTTATGAAAGCATGGACACATCCTGGCGGCAAGTTGAGAGAGCTTGGTGCAGAATCATTAACAGATGCAGAGCTATTGGCAATACTCATATCTACTGGTGCGAAGGGAAAACCTGCTGAGGAGGTTGCTAAAGAAATCCTTGATAAATTTAACTCCTTCAAGGGCATGGCAAATCAGCCTCTTGAAAAATTCCTTGAGTTTAAAGGTTTGGGTGATGTAAAGATTATCAGGATAGCAGCGGCCTTTGAGATTGCAAAAAGGATTGTAAATCAGGTGTTAAAGGAAAAGGTGAATGAACCTGATTGATTATACAGGCAAGATTATTCGCCTGACAGATGAGAGGCTTGCTCATATAAAAGAGCATCCTGAAATGGTTGCACATACCATGAAAATAAACGAAACCCTTGCAACCCCTGATATTGTTATCAGGTCAAAGACCGATGCAGAGGTAAATCTCTATTACAAATACTACAAGAAGCTTTCAATTGGAGATAAATATTTATGTGTTGTGGTAAAATATAAAGAAGATGATGCCTTTGTTATAACAGCCTATTTTACTGATAGTATTAAAAGAGGAGAGGTAATATGGAAAAGGTAAAAATTTGGTATGACCCTGAAGGGGACTATCTTGAGGTTATGTTTGAAAAGAAAGAAGGTTACTTCAGAGAAACAGAATCTGACCAGATAATGGAGAAGGTTGATATAGAAGGGAAGGTTATAGGATTTTCAATACTAAAAGTAAGCTCTATTAAAGACCATCCAATAGAAGTAGCTCTTGCAGGGGAAAAATAAAAATTGCAGCAGCCTTTGAGATTGCAAGAAGGATTGTGAAAAGAAGCGCCAAGCTATCCTCTTCAGAAATCAAAATAGAAGATAACATGGGAAAGGTTTACAAAGACAAAAAATCAAAGGGATGTGCATTATGCAAGCCGCATAAGCATGGGTGGGCTCCGAAGAAAAAGACAAAAATCATTGCTGTTGAAAAGGAGATGGAGAGGGAGATAAACAAAGTAAACGGCAGTTTAAACCAGAAGGATTAAAGGCATGTATGCAGTCATAGAAAAGAATAGGTTGCATATCTCAGTTGCTAAATTTTACAGCATGGCCTGGTATGGTAAGAATTGGTTGGGTTCCAGGAAGGAGAAGTTTAACTTTGCCTATGGATATCTTGAAATAGATGTGCATAAAAATGGAAAAAAGTATTTGACAGGTTTTGTTATTGACCCAAGGAAATTTATTATTGACTACCTGAAAATGCGTTATAAGAAGATACTGAATCCTCCAAGAAGGATTGAGTCTGTTTCAATAGATTCAGGAGAGCATACAGAACTATTTTCAGTGGATTTTTTTAAGGCCAATGGTTTTGTGGTTGATGGAATGGAAAAGGATTTAATATTTCCTATGTTTGTAAGACAGAGAGGGCAGATAAAGGTGCAGGGGTTTGAGGTTCTTAATCCCATTTCTGTAATTAAATACCTTGTGAAGAGATTTAAATACAAAGGAACTACACTTGTCAGAGAAGGAGAGGATGTTTACGACCTGAAAACCAAAAGGAGATGGAAGATTATAAATAAACAAAAAAAGAAAGTTGTTTGAGCAAAATTAGAGAGATTGATGGAATTGTGAGG
This sequence comes from Nitrospiria bacterium, assembly GCA_919903585.1. GTDB lineage: Bacteria > Nitrospirota > CAKKRA01 > 9FT-COMBO-42-15 > 9FT-COMBO-42-15 > JACPZJ01. The sequence continues at coordinate 8,700 of CAKKST010000315.1, forward strand.
AGGATTTTAAAATAGGGATAAAAAATACTCAACCATCAGTTTTTTCTTGGAAAATCAAGATTTTTTTGATATTCTTCTTTTAAAGAAACCTTATATTAGGTGAGATATTATGATAAAAAAGATACACATAAAAAATTACAAAAGTTTAAAAGACATAGACTTAGAACTCGGCAGAAGAAACATGCTGGTAGGACCTAATATGTCTGGAAAAAGTAACCTGCTTGATTCTTTTAAATTCTTAACGAATATATGCGATTCTGGCG
>CAKKST010000316.1 GCA_919903585.1 Nitrospiria bacterium
CAGGATTCTGGTGTTCATGGATGCAGCCGAGGGCATGGCCAAACTCATGGATGACTACCCTTGAATACTCGGCGTCTTCCGACTCTGGTGTCAGCCATCCAAAGTTCATCGTCTGTTCATTTTTATTGATCCCCAGGGCATCCGTCCCAATGTAAGACCATGATCCACCAGCTTGAAATGCGATTCGGATGTCGGCGTTGGAGGCGGAGACGAACTCGAATTTGATGTTAGAGTAATTACTCCATTGTTGTGCATATTCCTTTACCTTTGATTGGACTGAGGGTTGTCCATCAAGAAAACCAACCCGCAAAGTGCGACCATTTTCCCATCTCTTTCCAGTAATAAGGGCCATTCTTACCGGCGAGATCGGTTCAACCCCGAACCCTGCCCTAAACCGAAAGACCGGCACATTAGCAGGGTTTTCTTTAACTGCCTTATTCGCTGCTTCAACAATCTTGGACGGTGGTAACTCTCTATCTACGCAGATTCTAATAATTTTGTTATTCATCTTGAAACCTCCTATGTTTTAGATTTTTATCCAATACATCCTGCCTCACCTTTCAGCCACCTGCCTTTTCCTCTCATCCATCTCCTCAATAGAGATAAGCCCCTTTTCGTTAAGTAGTTTGATGAGGGAATAGAGAAACGAGGCGGCCTCAAGGGTCTTCTTTGTGTTGTCGTTAATACAGGTGTGGGTGTAAAAAGGATGACGGAGGAGGGGCTCTTTTGCAGATGCGCATTCTCTGTGGAGTTCTTCTTTGCCGCTTAAATTGATATCCTTGTTCTTTAACATTTCTGCCCCCCTCAAGATATCACCTACATTTAGAAAGCGTAAAGCTGCCTTTAAAGTAAAGAGTTACGTTTTAAAAGACTCAGAGGATGTATAATTTTGCAGTACTGCGGTCACCCTGCCTATCTCGCACTTAATTAGACCGACATTAGTGGCAAACCAGTAGTAGTTTTTAATGCCAGAACTGTTAATCTCTTCGCTTATCTTGAAGCATTTATATTTTCCGGCAGGGATGATAATATCTTCTATTGCGAGGACCCTGAATGAGCTGACAATCCCGTCTGTTGTAGTTGTCCATGTATCTCCAATGGAAAAATACGGTTTCTCGCTTACAGAGGATGTCTTATAAGTAATAGCAGGATGATGGCCATTGCCATTATGGCCATTACCATTATGACCGTTGCCATTTCCATTTCCATTGCCGTTTATATTTGTCCATTTTTTTACGATTATATTATTTTTCTTTGTATTTTCCATAACTCCCTCCCCCTTAATTTGAAATACCTCAGAAATCATCCGCCTCCACACTGAGCCTCCCCTTCTTTACTCCTCCTACCTACCCTATCCCTTATTAGAAGGGGGTGAAGGGGGTTAGGATAAAGTAGCGGAGGAGACCATGGGAGAAGGCTCAGTTTGGAGGCAAAGATGCAATTTGCCTAATAATAATAGTTCTTAATTCCTTTACATTAATAGGTTTTTCCATGTAGAAGGTATTTTCATCCATCTCATCAATAATCTCATCCTTTGGCTTTATAGTCATAAATATAATAGGAATATTGCAGCCCTTTTTTCTGATTATTCTTTTTGCCTCAATCCCATTTAAAACAGGCATCATAACATCCATAATTATAATTGACGGTCTATTTTTACCCACCATCTCCACCGCCTCTGAGCCGTCTGATGCAACTAATACCTCAAAAGGTTCCTGCTCAAACCTATCTTTCAGCACATCACGTAAATCCTTCTCATCATCAACAATAAGAATCTTGGTATTCATGGTTGCACCTCCTAATATTTATATTATAAAGCAACAATCATGCCAGAGTAGCAATGTTTTTAATTTCTTGCGAGGGAGAAACTGAATTGTTCTGTAATATTAAATAGTTATCTCAGAATTTTACTTAAATAGTGTGCTGTTGAAGACTTGAATTTGATATGGCTAAAGACTTCTTCTGTTATCCTTTTAGATACGCCCGTTATCTTTTCGGATACATGAAAACAGTCATAAGCCTTAAGTTGTAAGCCTCAAACCTTAGGCCTTTAGCCTTTAGCCTCTTGCCTTTTGCCTTTAGCCTCTTTGCCCTTTGGCCTCTTACTTCAGATTAATGTCTAAGACCTTTATCAGTCTTGCAAGGTAGGTCCTTTGAAGGCCGAGCGTCTCTGCTGTCTTTGCCTGACTGCCATTGTTCTTCTTAAATACATCTGTAATCAGATTCCTTTTAAATTCCTTAACAGCGACATGGAAACCAGCATCAGGCATTCCAGTAGAAGATGAAGGGCATGTTAATAAGGGGAGATCCCTCGCCACTATCTCAGCGCCATTACATAATACCACTGCCCTCTCTAACACATTCTGAAGCTCCCTTACATTTCCCGGCCAGTGATAACGGATAAGTATATTCATAGCCTCCTCAGACAGCTTTCTGACCTCTTTTTTCATCTCCTTGCTAAATCTATTCATAAAATATTCTGCCAGCACAGGAAGGTCATCTATCCGCTCCCTTAAAGGAGGCATCTTTAGATTCACAACATTTAAACGATAAAAAAGGTCTTCCCTAAACTTGCCTTCAGAAATGGCCTTTTGAAGGTCCCTGTTTGTTGCGGCTATCACCCTAATATCTACCCTTATGAATTTTGTTCCACCAACCCTTTCAAATTCATGATCCTGCAGGACCCTTAATAATTTTGCCTGCAATGATGGTGTTATATCGCCTATCTCATCAAGAAAGAGCGTCCCTCCATCCGCAAGTTCAAGCTTGCCTTTTTTCTGGGCAATTGCGCCTGTAAAGGCGCCCTTCTCATGACCAAATAGTTCGCTCTCTAATAAACCCTCTGATAAGGCAACGCAGTTTATAGGGATAAAAGGCCCGTTTGCCCTTGAGCTCCACTGGTGTATTGCCCGTGCAATGACCTCCTTACCTGTACCGCTCTCGCCAGATAAGAGTACTGTCGCCTTGCTGTCTGCTACCCTCTTGGTCATCTCAATTATCTCTGTCATTTTAGTATCGCTTCCTGTTACGAATCTGTATCTCTCGCCAAGCTCTAAGGAAAGATACTCCCTATCCCTCTTTAGCCCCTCCCTTTCAAGGACCTTATTAATCACCACCTCTATATGAGCCGGATCAAAGGGCTTAACAATAAAGTCATAGGCGCCCTCTTTCATTGCCTCCACTGCATTTTCAAGGGTGCCAAAGGCAGAGATAACGACTACTGTGGCATTCAATCCCTCCGTTTTTATAGTCTTTAATACCTCAAGTCCGCTCATCTTCGGCATTTGCAGATCTAAAAAGACAATCGTAGGCTCCTCCCTTCTAATGGCATTCAGTGCATCAGCGCCATTACTTGCCTTTATGACAGAAAAACCCTTTGCACTCAGTCTGTCTGTAATAAGATCAAGAATATCCGGGTCATCGTCTACAACTAATATTTTTATGAGGGAATTATCCATAAAAAACCCCTTTTAAAATTTCCAAGTTGCAATTTGCAATTTCAAATTTGCATTTGAGCAATGCCTTATTTGTGAAGCGGGATGGTAAATGAAAAATCACTCCCCTCTCCCTCCTTGCTATTCACCCATATCTTTCCGCCGTGGAGTTCTACAAGGCTCTTTGTTATTGCAAGGCCAAGGCCTGTCCCTTTCATCTTTACATCTGAATCATTATGCACCTGATAGAATTTCTCAAATACATTTTCCTTGTCCTTCTCCGGGATTCCCATGCCATAGTCAATAACAGAGGCCTTTATAAAATCATCATTCTGGGCGCTTAATACTATTTCTATCCTGCCTCCTGTTTTTGAAAACTTTATAGCATTATCCAGAAGATTTGTAAATATCTGGCTTAGCTTGTCCCTGTCTGCCTTCACATTCAGGTCATTCCACTCACTGTCAGATGCGGCAAATTCAATATCCTTTTCCTTAGCAACAGGCATAAGGTTTTCTTTTACATCTCTTATTATATCCCTTATTGGCACAGCCTGAAACCTCAGCTTAATTTTGCCGGATTCAATCCTTGAGATATCCAAAAGGTCATTTATTAATCTGATCAGCCTGTCAGTATTATTCCTTATTCTAAAAAGATACTGCTGCTGCTTATCATTAATCATACCGGTAATGCCGTCAAGCATATTGTCCACTGATCCTTTAATAGCGGCAAGCGGTGTTCGGAGTTCATGGGAGACATGGGAGACAAAATCTGACTTCATCCTGTCAAGCGCCTTTAGTCGTGAAAGCGCCTCAGCTAATTCCATGTTTGATTTATTCAGCTCCCCTGTCCTCTCCTCCACCTTCTTTTCAAGGCCAAGGTTGAGCAGTTCAAGCTCTTCATGCTTTGCCTCAAGCAGCCTCATTGACCTGTCAATCTCCTCGTTCTGCTCTGCGCTTATTAAGTGATTGGTCTTTATTGTATGGCGAAGGTCAATAATTTTCCCGGCAAAATAGCCAATAAGCGGTATTGATAACATTAAGAATGTCCTTGCCATGGAATCAATCTGCTGAAATTGGGGGATATAATTATAAATAACTATATCAAAAAGGAGGCCGGCAGCTAATCCTGATTTCGCCATATAACCTGCTGACCTATTTGTCCAGCTTACTTCATAGATGCATGAATCTGCACCCTCTGCCTGGCACTGTCTCTCTTTTATCTGTGCTGCTGGCAGATCCCATGCCATAGGCGTAGAGGCATAAATACCCTTTCTAAAATCGCACGCTTCCTTTGTCATACTATGACCATGGGTTACAATACTTTTGATCAGCGCCCTATTATTATCTAAGTGCAACAAATCTACTTTTGTAGCTCTGCTAAATCTATTTTGGATTTCTTTTAATAACCTATAAGCCATATATGGATTTGCCAGCCCTCTTACAAATACAAAGACCGCTCCGACATTCCCCCTCTCTCCAGAAGAGATGCCAATCTTAAAAGGGGCGTCCTTATCCCCTAAAATCTCAACAGCATATTCAAATTGTTTTGTATAAGCATCAAAAGAGAGCCAGTTATGATGGTCATTTAAATACTCCTCACCTAAACCCACCTTCTTTACATACTCCTCTACCCCCTCCCGTCCCTTTTCTTTTTCAATATATTTCAGCACAACACTTGTTAACCTGCAGCTTATATCCTTGTCCATTGCCTCTCCGCTAACTAATCCACTTATGCAGATTATTTCTTACATAATTAATTGCATCCTTTTTATTCTTTAATTCCCCTGCGCCCCGCGCCTCATCAATATCCCTTAATATCCTGCCAATAACCGGCCCGGGCTGGAGCCTGAATCTTTTTATTAACTCAGCGCCGTTAATCAGCGGCCTTCTCCTCTGCCTTTTATATTCAGTGTAAAAGTAACTTACCATCTTTCTGGCAACCTTTGCAACAGTTTTGTAATTTTGCTCCGAAAATCCCCCTAAATCTGTCATTCCCGCATGTCTTAAGCGGGAATCTGGTTTTATTAACACCGTATCCCCGATAGAAGCATTCGGGGATGACAGTGTTGCGGCGTTATTTTCATGCCCCTTTGTGAGCCAATTGCTCGTGAAGGTTTCATCTAAAGATTCCCTGCCGCTGGTGGCCATAGCATCTGCAATTGATAATAAGATAACCTCAATACCAGCATCGCCTGCATCCCTGAAGAAGCGGTACATTGCCCTTTTTGTAATAAATCCCCCCTTCCCCCCTTTGCTAAAGGGGGGTGAGGGGGGATTATACAATTGTGCAAGATAGAGCGGCCTCATATGATTGGCAGTAATCCTGCACACTATCTCCTCTGACCTTGAGCTCATCGCAAGCCTTCTGCATATCCTTTTATTTATCTCTGCGCCAACAGTCCAGTGCTGGTAGAAACTTATCTTGTCATCCTCTATCTTTATCGTTGACGGTTTGCCTGTATCATGCAAAAGCGCTGCAAACTTCAGGAGGCTCAATCTGTCTATACCCTGCTCCGCTTCAATCTTAAGATGCCTCTTTATTTTATCAGTATATTCAGGCAAAAATAACCTGATATTGTTTAATACCTCTTCTGCGTACTCAACGGTCTTTATTGAATGTGTGAAGAGATCATATCTATGATAACTTCCCTGTCCCATTCCCTTCATATCCCCTATTTCCGGTAGGACAGTCTTCAGCAGGTTAAATTCATCAAGGAGCAAAAGATAATAATGCGCCCTTTTGTTTCTTAATATCTTAAATAGCTCATCCCTGATCCGCTCCGATGAGACTGTTTTTAAAGAAGGCGCGTGATTCTTTATATATCCGGCAGTCTTTTCTTCTATCTCAAAGTTAAAATCTGATGCAAGCCTCACTCCTCTTAACATCCTTAGGGGATCATCAGAAAAGGCCTCTGGTTTTATCACCCTTATAATCTTGTCCTTTAAATCCTGCCTGCCATTGTAAGGGTCTAAGATTTCCCCCAGTTCCAAGCCTCCAGCCTCTATTTTTATTGCCATTGCATTTACTGTAAAATCCCTGTTAGAAAGGTCTTCGTAGATATCTCTTCCTTTAAATGATGCAAAATCAAACTGAAAGGTTTTTTTGCCAGCCTTTTTAATTACCCTTGCTACCTGATTCTCCTCATCCATTACAAAGAAGTTGCCGTCTATCTTATCAGCAAAAATCTTTGCAATTTCAAGGGAATCTGATGGCACTGCAATATCAATATCCCTTAAAGGCCTTTTTAATAGAATAT
>CAKKST010000317.1 GCA_919903585.1 Nitrospiria bacterium
CCCCGGACACTGCGGATATGAGCCGCATGCTCTAACCGACTGAGCTACACCGCCTTATTCCATCTCAAAATTTACCTTTACCTTGAAGAAGTTAACTGCAGGCAGGCTTCTAATCTCCTCAATACCTGTTTTATCAGAGATAGTTTTTAAGATCCTCTCTATAGCCTCTTTTGACGGGGCAATAAGTGTAAACCATATATTATAATTATTCTCCCTAAGATAGTTGTGCGTTACACCCGGGTATTTGTTAATCAGCGCTGTAACATCACTAATCTTCTCCACCGGCACCTTTGCAGAGACGAGTGTGCTGGTATATCCGAGCCTTCGCGAATCAAAGGTGGCGCCGAGACGCCTTATTATACCGCTTTCCTTTAATTTCTTAACGCAGCTTATAACAGCCTCTTCGGTTAAACCAAACTCCTCTGCAATAACCTTGTACGGCCTCTCAGCAACCGGAAAATCTGTCTGTATCTTGTTTAATATCTGCTTGTCTATCTTATCCATAATTAATGTCATTCCGCACTTGATGCGGAATCCAGTAGGGGCAATTCATGAATTGTCCCTACATATATTTTCCATATTCCCGCCTGCGCGGGAATGACAACAGGAACGCCTATTTCTTCACTGCCTCTGCCAGCTTAGGCTGATATGTGCAGTACGGCTCCTCATCCAGATAATTACCGGTTGTTGCAAATGCCCTTGCGCGGCATCCGCCGCAAACCTTTCTATATTCACACACACCGCACCTGCCGTGATAGTCATCCAATGCCCGCATCTCAAGGAACACATTTGATGTATCCCATATTTTGCTGAATGGCTCTTTTCTGATATCGCCGCACTCTGTCTCTAAGAATCCGCATATCTGCACCTTTCCCATGTGAGACACAAAGGCAAAGGACTGGCCGCCCATGCAGCCTTTTGTCATTGCGTCAAGCCCATGTGTCTGCGGTGTAACAGCGTGCCCCTTCTGCCGCTCATGCTCCCTGAATATCCTGTAATAATGAGGCGCGCATGTTGGCTTGAACTGTATCTTCACCTTATCCCGCTGGTCATAAAACCATGTTAAGGTCTTTTCATAATCATCGGGTGAAATCTCCTGATCAGCCATATTTGCCGCACGTCCGGTCGGCACAAGTAAAAAAGGATGATAAGCAACAGCGCCGAGCTTCATTGCAAGCTCTAATATCTTCGGCAGCTCATTTATATTGTGTTTTGTAATAGTAGTATTTATCTGAAACTCAAGCCCTGCATCCCTTGCAAGCTGTGTTGCCTTTATTACTGCATCAAAGGCGCCGGGGACATTTCTAAAGGCATCATGCGCTGCTGCATCTGCGCCGTCAATGCTCAGGCTTATCCTCTTTATCCCTACCTCCACCATTCTCTTTGTATTTTCCTTATTCATCAAAAGCCCGCAGGGCGCCATCACCATCCGAAGGCCAAGCCCAGTGCCGTGTTTTGCAACATCAAAGATATCCTCCCTCATCATCGGCTCCCCGCCTGTGAGGATGATTATAGGCTCGCTGAAGGAGGCCACATCATCAAGAAATTTAAGGCACTCCTCTGTCTTAAGCTCATTTGGATAAGGGCCAAAGCGGGCTGCTGCCCGGCAATGCACGCAGTTGAGGTTGCAGCTTCTCGTTATCTCCCATGCAATAAGCCTCGGCAGATATTTTTTCTCCTTGCCTTCATGTTTCAGCATTTTCTCCATAATTTTGCATTTTAACATTAAAAAACCTTTCCCGTCAATCATTTTTCCTATTCCATTGCAGGGGATATTCAGGAACAAAAGGTTTTCCTTTTCTTTTTGTCGGGAGGTGTAAGGATGGGAAGGGGAAAATATGTTCCCCTCTTTAGCAAAGAGGGGTTAGGGGAGATTTTATAAATGCAATAATACATTTTGCGTATGTATTAGTTAAATAGTTCTTCAAGTGTGTAAAGGCGGGCTTTTTTGTTTTTTAATGCCTTTAGCCCCTTTTTAATATCGCTCATAAGTGATGAATCAGAACGGACAGCTATAGTCTCTTTCAGGCTTTCGTATTCATCTGGACTTATTAATACCGCTGCAGGGGAGCCATTCTTTGTGATGATTATTTCCTCGTCTGTGCTGAGTACTTCCTTAACGAGTCCGCTCAGCTTCATTTTTGCCTCTGATAAAGATAGTGTCTTCATAATGACCTCTATTCTGGTTGACCTGAATTTAATACTAACATAATTAATAGTCCAAAGTCAATACAGCTATAATATAGTTTAAAAATTAACAGGGTGTTGAAAGGCTCGGAATTTTACTTCGTTAAGTCATTAATAGTTATATTGATGAAATCCTATTTAAGAAATCCTCAATGTCTGGTAACCTGTTTTGCAGGACATCATAAACAATAGCATAATTCAGCTTTTCGTAATCATGGGCAATAATATTGCGGAAGCCCGTCATTTTTACCATCTTTTCAGTAAGCTCAATAGAAATGATCCCGTCTTCCTGAAGAATATAGAAGGAATCGCTCATAGTTGAGGGCCTTCTCAGATTTTTGTATGCAATGACTGACTCAGCTAAATCTATAGATGCCTGTACGGCAAGGTATAAATATCTTTCTACTGCCCCTTTTTTGTCAATATCATTAACAATCTCATCTTGAGAATATTGTTTATATCTTTCAAGTATCCTCAAATATTTTTTTACAGAGCTGATTTTGTTTTCAATTACAGATAAGCTTGTCATTGTTTTGATCAGGCTTTTGTAAGGTTATGACTAATTAGAAGATTACGGAAGTCAAAATATTCATTAAGAATCTTTGGTTCTATTAAAACCTTAAACGGCTCCACGTTGTAAATCAATTCCCCTTCTTTGATGATATTATACTTAAGCTCCGGGCTTTCTGTTAAATTCAAAATTACAATATCAACCTTATCTGTTTTTAATGCGCGGCCTATTTCGTCCATCAGGGTAAATCTGAGATCAAACAGTTTTTTTGTATCCCTCTCATCCATATAAAAGGCAAAATCAAAATCACTCATTGCACCAGCCTTATTTGTGGCCTGTGAGCCAAAGAAATAAGCCAGCTTAATTTCAGGGTGGGACTGAATGATAGGTTTAATCCTTGTTGATATTTCATGTATTGTCATAAAGTTAATAAAAACATATCATTTATACTGCAAAAAAGCAAGGAGAAACACAGTGGTGGTATATGAGAATGAAAGGGGGCGTGGAATCACGCCCCCCGAAATAAAGTAGGGACATGCCATGGCATGTCCCTACAGAAGCATATAAGCTTATGCCCGTTTCAGGAAAGCTATTGCTTTTATATTCATAATTTGAATACACATTGACATTAAAAGCATTTTCTGGTATCTTTTAAACAATACACAGGAGTTTTTAACATGACTACAACCATAAAAAAACATGATAAAATAACCTCAACCCATCCTGAAAGGGCAGAGGTTTTAAAAAAGCTTAATAAATCAACACAGGCAATTATAAATTCTACTATCCTTCCGCTTCTTAAAAAGAAGGGGGCAGTAGAATTATCTATTGATGAATTAAGAAAACGGCTATCAACCATAAAAACCCCGCTTTCAAAAGATATAATAGAAGAACGCAAGAAATTCTGATGCACTATTTCTATTTTGACACCAGCGCACTTGCAAAAAGATACTCACCCGAATCAGGTTCTGAAAAAGTTGACTCTATAATTAACAATAAAGACAATGTTATTATCATAGGCAACATAGCTATCCCCGAAATATATTCTGCTCTCAGTAAAAAATACCGCACGGGTATTCTCACATATCCTGAACTCCGCACCTATGACTCAATCCATCTTGCTTTGGCATTAGAGCTTTCTGAATTAAATCCAACCATCGTTACAAGCGATGGTGTTCTTTATCAAACCTGCCAATCTGAAGGGCTAACTGTTATTAATCCAGAACAATAAGTCAGAAAGTCATAGTGCAGAAGCATCACAGCTCCACAGCCTTAAAGTATCAAAGCATTAGAATCCTTTTAGATGGATAATATACTATCCATAATAGTATGCCAAGTATCCATACTTTCATTACCGAAGGCTGATTATTCTATAGCAGTATGTAAAAAAATAAAAAGGGGGCGTGGAATCACGCCCCCAAAAATAAAGGACAAAGGCTTATGCCCGCTTTATGGCAAGCTTTCTGAGCAGGAGCCATGCTAAAGGCAGAAGCAGAACCATCATGCCTGCCATCGGCGGTTGGTTGTTTTTGTTGCTATCAATCACACCGCATCCGCCGCCACCGCCGCC
>CAKKST010000318.1 GCA_919903585.1 Nitrospiria bacterium
GCGCCGGGTGTGTCAATAAAGGTTATAATCGGCTTTGAGAATTTTTCAGCAAACCTCATCAGCCGCAGGGCCTTTCTGTAGCCCTCGGGATTGGGCATGCCAAAGTTTCTGTATACATTCTCCTTGACTGTCTGCCCCTTCTGATGCCCGATAACAACAACAGGTATATTTTCAAATTTTGCTGTTCCGCCAACAATAGAGTTATCATCGCCAAAATTTCTGTCGCCATGGAGTTCAATAAAATCCGTCATCAAAAGATTGATATAGTCAAGTGTATGTGGTCTTGAAATATGCCTTGCTAACAGCGTCTTCTGCCATGGTGTGAGCCTTGCAAATATCTCTCTTTGAAGCTCTGCTGCCTTCTCTTCTAATCTTTTTATCTCATCAGATACGCGCGCTATCTTGTCTTCAGGATAGCTTTTAAGCTTTTCTATCTTTTTTTCAAGTTCAGCTACAGGTTTTTCAAAGTCAAAAAAGTCCCTCAATTTTTACTGTATCCTCCTTTAGTTAAAGCTGACTGTGTTTTTTCCGAGAAAGCCTTCTATCTCGCTTATTAGTGATTCTGTGGGATTGACCCTGATGTTATTATCAACGGCTATGACAGATTCACAGTGATTAGGTATGGTCAGTTTTATATAAACAGTGCAGTCTCCCTGATGTTTTAGCAGTATCTCTTTTAGCTGTTTAAGCTCATTCTGCGTCAGCGCCGTGTGATTGATTCTGAGGTTTATCTTTGAGAGCGGTCTGTTTTTTACACCTGAGATGGTTGTTATCCTCGTTGCCTTTATTTTTATGCCCTTTTCACCCTTATCCATGTTTCCAGTTATAAAGAGCGGTGTATCTGCAGCAAACAGGAGGTTTGATGACTTATACAACTCCGGGAAGACAATGACATCAACTGTGCCGTGCAGGTCCTCTATTGTTAAATATGCCATCTTGTCGCCTTTTTTGGTGAGTGTGTTTTTTACGCCTGTGATTATGCCGCATAGTGACACCTCTTTCCCGTCTGGAAGTTCTGCAAGTGATTCTGTATTGGCGGTGCCCAGCCTTTGCAGTTCCATTTCATATTTAGCCAAGGGATGCCCTGTTATATAAAAGCCGAGCATCTCTTTTTCAAATCTCAGTTTTAGGTCTTCGTCCCACTCTGCTATAGCTGCCCCAGCCTGTGCATTATTAGCTGGATCAGTAAGACCTGCGGCTGCCTCTTCATTAACTGCAAATCCGCCGAACATGCTTATCTGGTTTTTTGCCTCGTCTTTTTTTATCTGACTCAATTTTTCTATTGCCTTTTCATACACAGCCATGAGCTGTGAACGTTTAACACCAAAGGAGTCGCAGGCGCCGCATTTTATCAGACTTTCAATAACCTTTTTGTTTACCTTTCTTATGTCCACCTTTTTGCAGAAGTCGTAGATGGATGTAACCCTCCCCTCTGATTCCCTCACTGATATTATTGCATCAATGGCAGCCTCACCAACATTCTTTACCCCTGCAAGGCCGAATCTTATGGCATCACCTACAATAGTAAAATTCTTGCTGCTCTCATTAACATCCGGAGGGAGCACCTTAATACCCATCGCCTTGCACTCGTTTATGTATCTGACGATTTTATCTGTATTGCCATGCTCGCTTGTCAGCAGCGCAGTAATATACTCAACAGGATAATTTGCCTTTAGATACGCAGTCTGATATGCAATTAGTGCGTATGCAGCGCTGTGGGATTTATTAAACCCATAGCCTGCAAAGTATTCTATAAGCTCAAATATCTTTTCTGCCTTCTTTTCATTTATCTTGTTCTTCTTCGCGCCATCAATAAAGGTCTTCTTCATCTTCTCCATCTCTTCAGGGATTTTTTTGCCCATTGCCCTCCTGAGTATATCACCTTCTGATAGAGAAAATCCTGCGAGCGTCTTTGCTATCTTAATAACCTGCTCCTGATATAGGATGACACCGTATGTCTCTTTTAATATCGGTTCAAGCTGCGGCAGCTCGTATCTCATCTCTGTAAGCCCGCGTTTTCTTTTTATAAAGTCATCTACCATGCCGCTTCCGAGCGGTCCGGGCCTGTAGAGGGCAACGAGGGCGACAATATCCTCAAAGGTCTCGGGCTTAAGCCTTGTCAGTAAATCCCTCATGCCCGAGCTTTCAAGCTGGAACACGCCGAAGGTCTTGCCTGAAGAGAGCAGTTCGTATGTCTTTGGGTCATTTAACGGGACTGTTTCAATAGAAAAGGCATGAGGCTCAGGGCTCAGGGCGCAAGGTTCAAGAGAGGAGCTATCACTTTCCTTTCTACCTTCTGCCTTTTGACCCCTGACCCCTGACCCCTGACCCCTGTTTTTAATAAGCTTTACAGCATTATCAATCACAGTGAGTGTTTTAAGGCCGAGGAAGTCAAATTTTATAAGGCCGACCTTCTCAATAAGTTTCATATTATACTGGGTGACAACTTCATTATTGCCGCCATTGTATAATGGTGAGTATTCTGTCAGCGGCTCCTGCGATATTACAACGCCTGCTGCATGTGTGGATGCATGCCTTGCAAGGCCCTCAAGGTTTTTTGCAATCTTTATTAATTCATTTATCTTCTGGTCACCCTCTATCAGATCCTTGAGCCGCGGCTCTGTCTTTATGGCATCGTCAATTGTAATATCCAAAACATTGGGTATCAGCTTTGCAACCCTGTCTACCTCTGCATAGGGTATATCAAGGACGCGGCCAACATCGCGTATCACGCCCTTTGCAGCCATTGTGCCAAAGGTAATGATCTGTGCCACATGGTCCTTACCGTACTTATTCGTTACATATTCAATTACCTCGTCCCTCCTGTCCATGCAGAAGTCAACATCAATATCAGGCATGCTGATCCTCTCAGGATTCAGGAATCTCTCAAAGAGGAGGCCGTAGCGGATGGGTTCAATATCAGTAATCCTTAATGCATATGCTGCTAAACTCCCTGCTGCAGAGCCCCTGCCGGGGCCTACTGGTATGCCTTTTGTTTTTGCATAATTTATAAAATCCCAGACAATTAGAAAGTAGCCTGCATACCCCATGGAATTGATTACCTGCAGCTCATGCTCCAGCCTCTTTTTATAAAAATCAGCAGGTGTCTTAGTGTCTAAATGTTTCAGCCTCTCCTCAAGGCCGCGTCTTGCGAGTTCTGATAGATATTCCTCCCTTGTAAAACCTTCTGGCACAATGTAATTAGGCAGATGCAGCTCATTGAATTTCAAATCAAGGTTGCACCTTTCTGCAATGACCTTTGTATTTATCAGCGCCTCGGGCAGGTCTTTAAAACTATGATGCATCTCCTCAGGGGACTTAAAATAAAACTCATCAGTGGTGAATCTTAACCGCTCAGGGTCATTGACGGTCTTGCCTGTCTGTATGCAAAGGAGGATATCGTGGGATTTTGCATCCTCTTTTTTAAGATAATGGCTGTCATTTGTTGCCACAAGGGGGATGGAATATTCCCTGCTTAATCTGATCAGCTCTTTATTTACCTTTATCTGCTCCTCAAGCTTATTATCCTGTATCTCAAAATAGAAATTGTCCTTGCCGAGTATATCAATATATTCCCCTATAGCCTTTTTTGCGCCATCCATATCTCCTTTGCTTATCTTATAAGGTATCTCGCCTTTAAGACATGCACTCAGGCCGATGAGTCCCTTGCTATGCTGTGCAAGAAGTTCTTTATCAATCCTCGGTCTGTAGTAAAAACCATCAAGGTGTGCAGAGGTAACGAGCTTCATCAGGTTTTTGTATCCTGTTTTATCAGAGGCAAGGAGTATAAGGTGATAGGAGGCATTTTTTACGCCGTGGGTATTTCTCTCCAGCCTGCTTGTAGGCGCAACATAGACCTCACAGCCTATAATAGGCTTAATACCGCCCTTTACTGCCTTCTCATAGAATTCAATGGCGCCAAACATATTGCCATGGTCAGTGATGGCAAGGGCAGGCATCTTGAACTTCTGTGCAAGGCCGATAAGGTCGCTTATCTGATTCGCCCCGTCAAGCAGGCTGTATTCGGTATGTGTGTGAAGATGAACAAAATCTGAGTGGTGCATGATGTGATTTATTTTACGGATTACGCTCCCAAAAGTCAATTGTAAAAAAGGGAAAGATTAAGGTAAAAACACAAGTCTTACTCAAAACTTTTTATTAAGAGCCTTGCCATAGAGTTGTTGGAGGAGTATAATCTGGTTAACCTATGGATATAAAAGGGCAAACAGGCTTTAGAAGGCAAGGGGTGCGTAAGGGGGAATAACCACACACCCCTTAATCCCCTCTTTTTAGAGGGGAAGAAAAGCAACAGAGAGAAGTGTATAAAAACAGCCATAATTATATAAAAGACGCATAATTTCTGATATAATACATGGTGATAAAATGTAAGGAGGCAGATTATGATAAAATTATCAATACCCGATACGGTTGAGATGGCAATAAAGCTGCCAGAAAAAGAAAGGCAAAAGGAGCTTCTAAAGCTTTTAGCAGTAAAAATGTATGAAAAGGGCATACTGGGCATAGGCAAGGCTTCAGAGTTATGCGGTATGAACAAGCTTGATTTTATGAGCCTCTTGAAGGAAGAGGATATACCCTTAAACTATGATGATGAAGAACTGCAAAGAGACCTTAAGAATCTGGAGTTTTTCAAATGACAGTTATCTGTAACTCGTCGCCCCTGATAGCCTTTTACAGTATTGACAGGATAGACATCATGCGGCAATTGTTTGATACCGTCATTATTCCAGAAGCCGTTTATGAAGAAGTCTTTCTGAAAATGAATAAAAGCGGTACAGCACCTGATTTTATTAAGGTTGAAAAGGCAAACGACAGGAATCTCATCAAGCTTCTGGAATTGCAGCTTGATCATGGCGAGAGCGAGGTTATTTCCTTAGCCGTAGAAAAAGGCATTCAAAAAGTTATTCTGGATGACAAGCAGGCACGGCAAACAGCAGAGAGGATGGGATTAAAAGTAATAGGAACTGTAGGCATTTTAATGCTGGCAAAAGAAAAGAAGATTATTGCTGAAATCAAGCCGTTAATTTTAAAAATGATGGAAAAGATAAATTTCAGACTTGATAGAAATCTATTGAATAACATCCTGAATACTGTTAACGAGACACCTGTATGATCCCCAAGAAAATCATAGACAATAGCGAGATAAAGATAGCTGCTTTTCTTAATCCTGTCCTAAAGGAATTTGATTTTGTTTCGTAATAATAAATATTAAGAGGCATTAAGCTTTTACTTTTTTACCGACTCCATTATTTCAAACACCTCTTTTTCCAGCTTTTCAACCTCTTTTTTTACCTCTGTATTTGGAAAGGCATTTAGCATATAACTCAGCCTCTTTGTTACAAGAACTGTCTGCTTCCCTTTCGCATAAATTGTAATCCCTGTCGGCATAAAGGCGCCTATGTCAGGCTCCTTTTTTAGCATATCGCCACATAGGGTCAGATTGCAGAATTCTATTATCTTGTAGTCATACATCTCTCCACCGCGGTAGTACACCATGCCCTTGCTTATCTCATTTTCACGGGTTATCTTGAAATTGCGGTCTATGATGGCATCCCTGATCTCGCCAACCACTGTTTCAAAGTCCTTATTCACAGTTATTGAATAGATGATATCATCCTTATTGAGCTTGGCCTTTTCCTGCGAATAGGATATGTTTGAGGATAAAATAAAGAGTATTAAAGAAAAAAACAGGATTTTTTTGTGCATGGCTTACCTCCGTAATATAAGAATTCCCTTTTCTCTCCTTGACTTTTAGGGCTTTCTCTTATAATATCTATTTTAACAGGGATTTGCAACACAAAAGGCGGCAGGCGCCTTAATTAAAATGAAAGGGGATAGGATAGAAAAACCTGTTATGAAAAAGATAAGAAAGGCGGTATTTCCGGCAGCAGGGCTTGGCACACGGTTTTTGCCTGCAACAAAGGCATCCCCAAAGGAGATGCTTCCTCTTGTTGACAAGCCGCTCATACAATACGGCGTAGAGGAGGCAGTAGCCTCAGGCATTGAAGAGATAATAATTGTAACAGGCCGCGGCAAGCATGCCATAGAGGATCATTTTGATGTTTCCTTTGAGCTTGAACACAATCTAAGGGCAAAGGGTAAGACAAAGCTACTTGAGGAGGTGCAGAGGATATCAAATCTGGTGAATTTCAGCTATGTAAGGCAGAAGGAGCCGCTCGGCCTAGGCCATGCCGTCCTTTGCGCAAAGCACCTTGTTGGTGATGAGCCATTTGCAATTATCCTTGGAGATGATATAATAGATGCAAGGGTGCCGGCCCTTGCGCAGATGATTAAGGTCTATAATAAATACAGTGCGAGTATCCTCGGCATAGAAGAGGTGCCGAGGGATAAGATACAGAGCTATGGTGTTATAAAGGCAGAGAAGGTAGAGGACGGTGTTTACAGGGTGATTGACCTGATTGAAAAGCCAAAGCCAAAGGAGGCGCCGTCAAACCTCGCCATAATAGGGAGGTATATCCTTACACCTGAGATATTTGAGGTTCTGGAGAGGACAAGATTCGGGAAATTAGGGGAGCTTCAGCTTACCGATGCCTTAAAAGGACTTCTTTCCCTGCAGCAGGTATACGGATATGAGATACACGGTAACCGCTACGATGCCGGCGACAAGCTTGGATTCCTGAAGGCAACTGTGGAATTTGGAATCAAGAACCAAGAGGTGGGCAGGGATTTCAGGAATTATCTGAAGAGATTAAAGGTCAACTAACAGTAATCTTCTTTTTCAGAGGCAGAAACGAATATGGTTACATCACCCAAGGGGCGTCTCTATCAACTCAATATTACTTCTGAGACATCGCTTCTTAAGCCGCAGATTGATAAGGAATTACTGCACACATCAGCGGATGAGACTGGGTTTCCGCTCCTTGATCTCTGTGAAACAGCTAATTATTTTCTTTTAAAGATTGACCTGCCGGGTGTTGAAAAAGAAGATGTCTCTATCAAGCTCTGCGACAATATTGCTGCGATAGAGGGTGTTAAAAAGGAGAGGGTTGAGGAAGACAAATTTGATTTTATATGCATGGAAAGGACCTTTGGATATTTCAAGAGGATGATAAGATTTCCACTGCCAATAAATCCCCCTGCTGCAAAGGCAAAATACGAAAATGGCGTGTTGACTGTAGTAATCCCAAAGATTCAGGAAAAGAGAAAAAAGGAGATAGAGGTAAAAATTGAAGGAGGTGCAAAGTGACTGACCCAATTACACCAGAAGAAGAACAGCAGATAGAGATACCGGGTAAATTGCCGCTTTTACCTGTAAGAGACATAGTAATATTTCCTTATATGGTGTTGCCCCTGTTTGTGGGCCGTGAGATGTCTATAAAGGCCATAGAGGATGCCCTTGCCGGCAACAGGATGATAATGCTTGCAGCACAGAGGTCGCTGGAGGTGGAAAATCCTGAGCCAAAGGATGTCTATGAAATTGGCACAGTGGGGATGATAATGCGTATGCTGAAACTTCCTGACGGCCGCATAAAGATACTTGTTCAGGGCATTGCAAAGGCAAGGATCACTGAATTTATCCAGAAGGAACCATACTTTCTGATAAAACTTGAGCGGATAACAGAAGAGAAGCCGCCTGCAGTTACCTTAGAGGTAGAGGCGCTGATGCGGAATGTAAGGGAGCAGGTAGAGAGGATGATCACGTTGGGAAAGGTGATTATTCCGGATATAATGGTTGTGATAGAAAATATTGAAGACCCGGGCAGGCTGGCAGATATTATTGTATCCAATCTTGGCCTGAAGGTAGATGCCTCTCAGGAGGTGCTTGAAATAATAAATCCTGTGGCAAGGCTGAAGAAGGTCAATGAGATATTAAATAAAGAGCTTGAACTCCTCTCCATGCAGCAGAAGATTCAGGCAGAGGCAAGAGGCGAGATTGACAAGACCCAGAGGGAGTATTATCTGAGGGAGCAGTTGAAGGCCATCCAGAAGGAGCTCGGCGAGTCAGACGACAGGGCAGAGGAGGTTAAGGAATTAAAAAAGCGGATAGAAGAGGCGAAGATGCCTGAGAAGGTGGCAAAGGAGGCAGAGAAACAGCTTAAGCGGCTTGAGAGGATGCATCCTGATACTGCTGAGGCGTCCACTGTAAGAACCTATCTTGAATGGCTTGTGGAGCTTCCATGGAGCAAGATGACAAAGGATAATCTTGATATAAAGGCGGCGGCAAAGGTCTTAAATGAAGACCACTATGACCTTGAGAAGATAAAAGAGAGGATACTTGAATACCTCGGTGTGAGAAAATTAAAGGAGAAGATGAAGGGGCCGATCCTTTGCTTTGTTGGCCCTCCGGGTGTTGGCAAGACATCACTGGGAAGGTCTATTGCAAGGGCGCTGGGCAGGGAATTTGTCCGTATCTCACTCGGCGGCATAAGGGATGAGGCAGAGATAAGGGGCCACAGGCGGACATATGTTGGCGCCCTTCCGGGCAGGATTATTCAGGGCATAAAGCAGGCAGATTCCAGAAACCCTGTATTTATGCTGGATGAGGTGGATAAGATAGGCACAGACTACAGAGGGGATCCCTCTGCTGCATTGCTTGAGGTCCTTGACCCTCAACAGAATAATGCCTTTAGCGACCACTATCTCGGTGTGCCTTTTGACCTCTCTGATGTCATGTTCATTACCACTGCAAATATCATGGATCCCATCCCTGCGGCATTAAGGGACAGGATGGAGGTCATTGAGCTCTCAGGTTATACAGAAGAGGAGAAGATGGGGATTGCAAGGAACTTTCTTCTTCCAAGACAGCTTGAGGAGCACGGAATTACTAAAGATAAGGTGGCTATCTCAGATGTCACTGTAAGGCAGATTGTATCGCAATATACGAGGGAGGCAGGTGTAAGGAACCTTGAAAGGGAGATAGCCAATGTCTTAAGAAAGATAGCAAAGCTGATTGCAGAGGGAAAGGTAAAAAAATACAAGGTTACACCAAAGAATCTTCACAGGTATCTTGGTGTTCCAAAGTTTCTGCCAGAGATGGAGCAGGAAAAGGACGATATTGGCGTTGCCACAGGCCTTGCATGGACAGAGGCAGGCGGCGACATAATTTATGTAGAGGCTACTATAATGAAGGGGAAGGGAAATCTCACCCTTACCGGTCATCTCGGCGATGTGATGAAAGAGTCTGCGCAGGCAGCCTTGAGTTATGTCCGCTCTAAGACAAAGAGTCTGGGTATAAAAGAGGATGTCTATTCTAAATACGATATACATATCCATGTGCCTGCCGGCGCAATACCAAAGGACGGACCCTCTGCCGGCATAACAATGGCCACTGCGATCGCCTCTGTATTTACAGGGGTGCCAATAAATAAAGATGTTGCAATGACTGGTGAGGTAACCCTGAGAGGCAGGGTGCTTCCTATCGGCGGGTTAAAGGAGAAGGCCCTTGCAGCAAGGAGGTTCCGCATAAAGACAGTGATACTGCCAAAGAGGAATGAGAAGGATCTTGAGGATGTGCCAAAGAATGTGCGAAAGAATATGAACTTTGTCTTTGTGGAGAATATGGATGATGTGCTGAGGGCGGCGCTTAAAAAGAAGCCGGCTCCAAGGCAGAAGAAGATGGCGGCTGCGGTTGCAAGGAAGGTGGAAAAGAGGATACCAGCAACAATATCTACGTCAATACATTAGTATTTAGTTGCAAAAATTGTAGGCATGAATTTATTCATGCAAATGCCTGCAAAA
>CAKKST010000319.1 GCA_919903585.1 Nitrospiria bacterium
GTAAACGGCTCATAGTAGTCGTCTATTGTAGGCAGGTTCGGCTGGAAAAAAATGCTTGCCAACGTCCTGAGCTTGTTGCCCTTGATTAGCTTTAGCCGGAGGTTCCCATTGTTAACCTCCCATCCGCCCCTGTATCTCTCCTGATCTTCCCATGTAAGCGGGAATCCAGCACCGGGTTTGGTCTCCACATTATTCCACCACATATACTCTGCGCCCTGACGGGTTGTCCAGATGTTCTTGCAGGATATACTGCAGGTATGGCACCCAATACACTTGTCAAGGTTGAAACTCATTGATAGCTGCGCTCTTATATCCATTACCATTCCACCTCCTGATTCTTCATTTTTCTGAGCAAGATAGTTGTATCTCTGATGATGGGTATCGGTCCCCATGAATTAAATCCATAGGAGAACTGTCCATAGCCCGCCACGCTCAGTGTTGGAAGCTTTAGCCTCTGCCTCGGAAGGCTGTTGTGATACCCGCCCCTGATCTTGTTTCTTATCTGGGACTTCGGGACATTTATCGTCCTCTCCTGCGAGTGATAGGCAAAGCATGTTCCAGAGGGTATTCTCGCGCTTACAACTGCACGGGCACAATACACCCCGTTATCATTATACGCCTCTACCCAGTCATTATCCAGAATACCCGCGCTCTCTGCATCCCGGTCATTAACCCATATTACATTGCCGCCTCGTGACAATGTCAGCATCCTCAGGTTGTCATAATGGGTGGAGTGTATCTGCCACTTTCCATGCGGGGTAATATAGTTGAGATGCAGCGCCCCGGACTTATCGCTCCTCTTGAGCTCGTTCATCTTGTTTGGATCCAGCTTGTATTTATGGGTGCACAACGCCTCTCCAAACTGAAGATAGGTTGGATGATCAAGATAGAAGTGCTGCCTGCCTGTTAGGGTCCTCCATGGGAGCCTGAAATCTATCTGGTTGGTATATCCTGTATATGACCTCCCGTTCCTCGTATCGCCTGCCCACAGCGGGCTGTTAAGCCATCTTTTGGGCTGTGCAACAATATCGTCATAGTTCGTGCGGAAGTTCCTGTCAGGCCCTGCTACCTCATCAGCGATGCCGTGGTATTCTACCATTGCCGCTTCCATGGCCTTTGGCGTCAGCTCTGCATGTTTTAATGTCCATACCCTTGATGGGTCATGGCCGAATATCTTCTTAACAGACTCCTTTGCCTCTTTATACTGCTCACCGTGGAGTCCTGTGTGGTGCTCCTCTATCAGCCACTGCTGGTAGTTATTCTCTCCATTTGTCAGGCTGGAGAAGTGCATAACCGCATTGCATGCCTCTTTAGCCTCCTTAAGGGATATATACTTTTCCCCATTCCACTCCACTGTCGGTGTATGGGGATCGTTGATGTATTCATCATAGAACGGCTTGCCGCTGACCAGGATGTTATGGAAACCGTATTTAGTCTTTATCAATGGCCCTAAGGAGATATAGCGGTTATGAACATTCGTATAATCCCTCGTTGCAACCGTTATATTTGGCATAGTTACACCGGGTATTGCCTCGCACTCCCCCTTTTTCCAGTCCTGAACATCTGGTATTGCAGGCTGCGTAATCTCGCCCGGGCTATCGTGCATAAGCGGAGACATCACCACATCCTTCACGGGCTTCGGGAGATGCTTTACTGCAAGCTCTGAGAACTTCTTTGCAAGGAACTTGTAGGCATCCCAGTCGCTCTTTGCCTCCCAGTTGGGCGGCACAGCCGCGCCCATAGGGTGAATGTAGGAGTGCATGTCAGTGGTGTTGATATCCTCCTTCTCATACCAGTGAGCAGCCGGAAGCACTATATCGCTGTAGATCGGCGTTGTATTCATACGCATATTCAGGTCTACAACAAGGTCAAGCTTGCCCAGCGGCGACTCCCTGTACTTCATATCCTTGATATGCGGCTTTGCGACTTCCTCGCAGTCCATATTGTGATGAGTGCCAAGGAGGTATTTTAAAAAGTACTCCTGCCCTCTTGCAGAAGAGCCGAGCGCATTTCCGCGCCATATCATCCAGACCCTCGGCCAGTTCTCAGGCGCATCAGGATCTTCTACTGCAAACTGCAATGAGCCCTTTTTAAGCTGCTTTACAGTATAATCAACTATCTCCGCATCTGTCTTTGCCCCTGCCTTCACAGCATCTTCTGCCATAACAAGTGAGCTTTTATTACACTGTGGATACCATGGAAGTCCTCCCAACCGAACAGCCCTGACCTGCCAGTCAGCGCAATGTTCATAATCAAGGGCCTTTGGGTCAGGCACCTTGTGGTATTCAGTTATCTTGTCGTCATATTTAAACATTTGGGTATGTATGTACCAGTAGCTCGGCGTATTCTGAAGGCGCGGCGGCCTTGACCAGTCAGCGCCGAGGGCAATCTGACCCCATGAATCAAATGGCGCCAGTCTCTCCTGTCCTACATAGTGGTTCTGCCCGCCGCCGTTTCTGCCGACGCACCCGGTAAGCATCAATGCCCCTATAAATGACCTGTAAATGAGGTCGGAGTGGTAATAGTGGTTGCTGCTTGACCCGCTTATTACCATACACCTGCCCTTTGTAACCTCAGCAGTAGAGGCAAATTCCCTCGCTATTTGTATGATTGTTGCGCGGCCGATGCCGGTATATTTTTCCTGCCATGCAGGAGAAAAACCCTTATCATCATCATAACTCTTTGCAAAATCGCCTGAAAGGCCGGGCCGGGCCACTCCCAAATGGGACATCTGCATGTCAAATACAGTGGTTACTGGTATCTTCCCTTCGGTAACCGTGTCAACATACCTTACAGGAACCTCTCTCTTATAAACCTCACCGGTATCAAGCTCGTAGAAGGCGCACTCTAAAACCTCGCTCTTTTTACCCTCCAGAAGTGTAAGGGCAGGGTCTATCTGCTCGCCTGTCTTTTCGTCCTTTAAGAGTGTATTCCATTTACCCTCGCTCTCCTTCTTTTTTGGATATCTAAAACCCATGCCTCCGTGAACTATCCGCGGCTTGTTTGTCTTTGTGTCCCACATTGCGAATTTCCATTCTGGATTGTCTGTATTGGCATACTCCTTCAGGTCCATTGCCCTCAGAAGCCTGCCCATTTCATATCCATTCTTGGTCTTCCTGAGCTTTATAAGCTGAGGCTGGTCTGTATAGTTCTTTTGATAGTCTATAAAGTACGGAACCTGCCTGTCCGCATAGAACTCTTTTAAAATGACATGGTTTATAGCCATCCAGATGGCGCCGTCAGAACCGGGCTTTACAGGAACCCACAGGTCAGCATATTTTGTAGCCTCAGAATAATCCGGCGTCATTACTACGCACTTAGCCCCGCCCATGCGAAGCTCTGATATAAAGTGGCAGTCCGCAGTCCTCGTCCTGTTAGGGGTTGCCCCTGTTATCACGCAATATGCTGTATGATACCAATCGGCGCTCTCAGCAACGTCTGTCTGCTCGCCCCATACCTGAGGATGCGCATTGGGAAGGTCTGTATAATAGTCGTAGAAACTCATGCTGACGCCGCCGATTAACTGATGGTACCTTGCGCCAGCGGCATAGCTTATCATGGACATGGCCGGGATCGGCGAAAAGCTGATATTTCTATCCGGACCGTATTTCTTTATAGTGTATATCTGTGCTGCGGTTATTACATCTGTTGCTGTATCCCAGTCTGTCCTTCTGAATCCGCCCTTGCCCCTTGACCATTTAATTTTCTTGTGGAGTTCTGCATCTTCTGCAATGCTCCTCCATGCGTCTACAGGGTCAGGGTGCTTCTCCCTTGCCTCCCTCCATGAATCAAGGAGTATGCCGCGCATATAGGGATATTTAACCCTCACAGGGCTGTAAACATACCATGAAGCGGATATACCCCTCTGACATCCCCTCGGCTCATACGGCGGGATAGTCGCCTCTAACAATGGATAATCAACAGCCTGCAGTTCCCATGTAATAATACCATCCTTTACATAGACCATCCAACTGCAGCCACCTGTACAGTTATTTCCGTGGGTGCTCCTTACAGTCTTATCATGCTGCCAGCGGTTCCTGTAAAACTCTTCCCAGCCTCTTTTGCCGGGATTTACTATATCTTGAATCAAAGTAGCCATTTATCTCTGACCTCCTTTTCCCCCATAATTTCTCCATAAGGCATCATGTGCGGTGCCCTTATTTCTTTTTCTGTATCTTCCGCTCCACACAATACTAAAAAAGATGAGAATACCAACAAAACCAGCAGCGCTAATCCCGACAAATGTCCCTGTCTTTGAAGGGGCAGGCTGCTTTGCAGCTATTGAACTAAAAAATGCCCGCAGGTGCTCCATCTCTTCCTCTGTTATATTCCTTGCTGAAAAGACCGGGCCCATTACAGGAAGGCCGGGGCTGTTCACCCATCCTGTCATGAGAAGCGCCCTCTTTGGACCGGCAAATACCTGTGTCAAATTAGGACCGAGTATGCCTCCATCAAGCGCGCCCTCTCCTGCGCTGTGGCATGAGATACATGGCGGCCCGCCATTTACAAATCTCTTCTCCCCTGTAAACAAAGCCCTTCCGATGTTAGAATCCCCCGCTGCCGGCGCCGGCGCAGCCACAGGTTCAGCAGCAGCTTGTGTCTGCGGCGTCTCTGCAACCTGAGCCATTGTAACGGCTGGCAAGATCAATCCTGTAAGGATTGCTGCCAGTAGTAAAACCTGAAAAACCTTTTTGAGCGACCCTCTAATGCTCCCCATCCTTAGTACCTCCTCTGTTAATAGTATTTATTTGAAAAAATAATCTCACCCTCCCCCTCAGCCCCCTCCCATCTAAGGGAGGGGGAAAAGAAATTCCCTCTCCCCTTGTGGGAGAGGGTTAGGGTGAGGGGTATTTTTAGTGCCCTTA
>CAKKST010000320.1 GCA_919903585.1 Nitrospiria bacterium
CAGCAAAATTGAGCATAGACATATCAGAGGATGTATATTCCACCCTTGAGATAGAGGGATACACCAAGGCAAAGCTTGAAAAAAATGCAAGGCAGATCCTTGCAATAAGCCTTTTTTCTGATGGCGTTCTCTCCTTTGGCAAGGCAGCAGAACTTGCTGGCGTGAACAAATGGAAGTTCATGGACCTTTTAAGAGAAAAGAAAATAACATTTTATGAACCTACTGAGGAGGAAATATTAGATGAATACAAACTAATAGGCAAAGTAGCTGAGGGAGTAAAGCGTGAAGGTAGTAAGTAACTCCTCCCCTTTAATTGTACTTACCAAAATCAACCGCATAGACCTTTTAAAACATCTATTCACTTCTGTTTACATTTCTGAAGAGGTTTATAGGGAAGTTTATAAGACTAAAAAAGAACACTGCCCAAAATGGATAAAGATTGCAAAGGTTAAAGACCGTATGGCAGTTGATGCCTTAGATGCTGTAGTTGATAAAGGCGAGGCAGAGACAATAATCCTTGCAAAAGAGATGAGTATAAAACATGTTTTAATGGACGACAGAAAAGGTGTAAATCTTGCCAAGAAAATGGGACTTGAACCACTTAGAGCCACCACTATTATAGGAATCGCATATAAAAATGGTTTATTGGCTGATATACAAAAAGAACTTTTAAATCTCAGAGAAAAAGGCTACTGGATTACTGATTATTATATTGAGGAGATAACCAAACGCTTCAAAGACCACTGACCTGATAAAAAATGGGCAAAATAAAAAATCGGGACAGGCGCTTTTGTCCTGCCTTGTAGTGTGCGGGGTCAGACACCAAAATTGACATTACACCCTACTGTGACATGCTGTGACATTTTACTGCGACAAATGCGGCTGCACAGAGGGATATTGGGAGAGACAATGTCAGATACCTTATAAAGTGATGTTAATGTGTGTGGTTAGACACCAAAATTGACAAGATTGCTTAGAAGATGGTTCATGATTAAGAGGGTTCACAATAAGGCAGCAAACCGCATTAACCGCATAATTGCCGCGATTACCATTCCTTTATTCCTTACCTCAATTAAGATTATACTTGTAAATTATGGCATTCTGTAGCAATATAAGATAACCAATACACCTTTTTTCACCTCCTTCCCTCCCACCCCACTTTTTCCAATAATTTCATAGAAATATAAAAATTTTACTTGACATTACTACTTTGTGGGGTATACTTATGCTTAATAGTGGGATAAAGTGGGGTGGAATGGAATAGGAGAGCCTCTTTGTTTATTGGCAGGTATTTACATACTATAGACTCCAAAGGCCGTGTGAGTGTACCCGTGAAGTTCAGGGAGACACTTACAGAGCGGTATGAGGAGAAACTTATAATTACCTCTGATTTTGACCAGTGCCTTGTTGCATATCCGACTGAGGAATGGCGTCTGATAGAGGAGAAGACAAAAAGCCTTCCAATGATGCAGGCAGAGGTAAAGGACTTTATGAGGTTCTTTTATTCCCGTGCAGTGGAATGTGTGATGGACAGGCAGGGCCGCATTTTAATTCCTCCATCATTAAGAGAGTATGCGGCGCTGAACAAAGAGGTTGTTCTGATAGGCATGTTTAATAAGATAGAGATATGGGATAACAAGAAGTGGGAGGCAAAGGAGTCCAAGATACCGCAGAGCCTTGGAAAGATCAGCGAGACACTTTCTTCTTTAGGATTGTAAGGCAGTATTATATCAGGACAGCCGAGATGGCTGTCCTACCCCCTCACCCTTCCCTCTCCCCCAAGGGGAGAGGGTATCATTTTTGTTTCCTCTCCCTTGGGGGAGAGGATTAAGGTGAGGGGTAATAAAATGAATGATAAGGCATATACCAGTTTTATTAAAGGAGGCGGTTGAGCTTCTGCAATGCAAAAGCGGCGGGATATATGTGGACTGCACATTGGGCGCAGGCGGGCATGCAGAGGAGATATTAAAAGGGAGCGCCCCTGACGGCATATTGATTGGAATGGATCAGGATGAGAATATTTTGAAGATAGCGCAGGAGAGATTAAGGGAATATAAAGAAAGGGTCAGGCTTGTGCACGGGAATTTTTCAGATATTAAGGAGATTGTAAAGAACGAGGGGGTAGAGATGGTTGACGGCATCCTTTTTGACCTCGGCGTCTCTTCCTATCAGCTTGATGATAAAGAGAGGGGATTTTCTTTTATGTATGATGCGCCCCTTGATATGAGGATGAATAAAAAGGCAAAGACAACTGCTGCTGATATTGTAAACAGCGCCTCTGAAAAGGAGCTATCTGAGATTATTTTCAAATATGGCGAAGAGAGATTTGCAAAGAGGATCGCCGCATTTATTGTAAGGGAGAGAGAAAGAAAACCGATAACAACGACTTTACAGCTTTCCGATATTATTATGAAGGCGATTCCTGCAAGGTTTCATGCGCAAAAGATTCATCCTGCAACAAGGACCTTTCAGGCATTGAGGATTGCTGTTAACCGCGAACTGGAGATATTGGAGAAGAGTCTTCTGGATGCAGTTGATATATTAAAGCCAAAAGGAAGGATGTGCGCTATATCCTTTCATTCGCTTGAGGACAGGATTGTAAAGAGGACATTTCAGAGATTGGAGAAAGGCTGCATCTGCCCGCCGAGGATTCCTGTATGCCAGTGCGGTATAAGGCCCAGCATAAAGATTATAACAAGGAGGCCGATTACGTCAGGAGACGAAGAGATACAGATGAATCCGAGGGCAAGGAGCGCAAAGCTCAGGGCAGCAGAGAAAATTTAACGGGAGTCATTTATGGGGCTATTTAAGAGTCAAAGAGTCAAAGGATCAGAGAGCCAGAGAATAAGAGTTCCCGAAAAAGAAGAGAGCAGGGGCTTTCAGGCAATGATAATTGTCGGCCTGTTACTCTTTGTTGCCATTACCTATGTGTGGCAGAGGGTGATGATTGTTGAACTCGGATACGAGATAGAAAGACTCAGGCAGGAGAGAACAGAATTGACACGTAAAAATGCAGAGCTTCTTACTGAGGTCTCATCACTCACCTCCCTGACGAGGATTGAGAAGATTGCATTGTCAAATCTGAATATGAAGAGGCCGGAGAAGGGCGCAGTGATTATAGTAAGGGATATAAAGCCTGCATCTATTATGATTGGAGAGACTGAGAAAGGTTCTCCCCAGAAGGTATCATATTTAGATTTAATGGGAGAGGATAAGAGCTGATGAGGTTCAGGATTATCATACTGGCTGTTCTTATTGCTGTTGGGCTTGCATCAGGCGTATTGAAGCTCTTTTATCTGCAAGTATTAAAGAATAAAGAATTTTCACAAAAGGCGCAGCGCCAGCATCAGAGGACTGTTGCGCTTGAGGCCCAGAGGGGCGCTATCTATGACAGAAACGGCAGGGTCCTTGCTGTGAGTCTGGATGTGGAGTCTATATATGCCATACCGCCAGAGATAGATGATATAAGGGAGACAGCAAGGAGGCTCTCCAGATTGCTGAATGAGGATGCGCGGGGGCTTGAAAGAAAACTTAGGGAGGACAGGGATTTTGTCTGGGTTAACAGGAGGCTGAACCCTGATGTTGTCGCAAAGGTCAGGAATGAAAATATAAAAGGGATCGGTTTTATAAAAGAGAGCAGGAGGTTCTATCCAAAGAAAGAGCTGCTCGGCCATCTTATTGGTTTTGCCGGTATGGATAATACCGGCCTTGAAGGCATAGAGGCCAAGTATGATAAATTCCTAAAAGGCGAAGATGGTTTTATTATATTAGAAAAGGATGCAAAGGGGAGATATATCTTCCCCACATCCGGGTATGTGCCGCCTGTCCCCGGCAGGGATATTATCCTTACTATAGATGAGGTGATACAGCATATATGTGAGAGGGAATTGGATAAGGCTATCCAGAAGACGCAAGCAAAGAGGGGCATGATTATAGGGATGGACCCAAAGACAGGCGAGATACTGGCAATGGCTATAAGGCCGTCCTTTAATCCAAATGAGTTTATAAGATATTCGCCTGAAGGATGGAAAAACAGGATCGTCTCTGACCTCTACGAGCCCGGCTCAACATTAAAGGTAATCGTTGCCTCCGCCGCGCTGGAGGAAAAGGTTGCATCACCCCATGAGCCGATGTTCTTCGGAGAGAAGGAGATTGATATAGGCGGCGAGATTATACATGATACTGTAAGGGAGAAAGGGCGACTCTCCTTTCAGGATGTTATAAAACGTTCAAGCAATGTTGGAGCTGTGCGTATTGGGATGAGGCTCGGCAAGGACAGGCTCTATACATATTTAAAGTCCTTTGGCTTTGGCGAGAAGACAAATATTGACCTTTCAGGAGAATCAAAAGGGCTGTTAAGGGAGACAAGGAACTGGTCAAAGAGGTCTATTGGCTCAATATCATTGGGTCAGGAGATAGGCGTAACGCCGATACAATTAGTAACAGCCTTTTCTGCTATTGCTAATGACGGCTGGCTGATGAAACCCTATGTTGTCTCCGGGGTTATGGAGAACGGGGATATCACAAAAAAATTCTACCCTCAAATAGAAAAGAGGGTAATATCCTCAGAGACCGCAGCAGAGATGACAAGGATACTCATTAAGGTTGTGGGGGAAGGCGGGACAGGTGAGAAGGCGTCTATTGACGGCTACAGGGTTGCAGGGAAGACAGGCACTGCACAGAAGATAGATCCGAGGACAGGGCTCTATTCAGACAGGTTTTTTATCAGCTCCTTTATCGGTTATGCACCGGCAGAGGATCCGAGGATAGTCCTTCTTGTGGTAGTTGACAGCCCCAAGGGGATTGCATGGGGAGGGAGTATTGCAGCGCCTGTGTTTAAAAATATAGCAGAGGATGTGCTTTTTTATTTGAATGCCCCTTCTTCAAGCGAAGACAGGGTGTTTATGGTTAAACGGGAATGATATTAAAGGAACTATTAGATGTATTGAATAAGCCTGAGGTCAATGGAGGGATTGATGTGCAGATAGAGGATATTACCTATGATTCAAGAGAGGTAAAGAGAGGTTCTCTATTTGTTGCAGTTAAGGGATTCAAGACAGACGGCCAT
The DNA here is from genome assembly GCA_919903585.1 of Nitrospiria bacterium. Classification (GTDB taxonomy): domain Bacteria; phylum Nitrospirota; class CAKKRA01; order 9FT-COMBO-42-15; family 9FT-COMBO-42-15; genus JACPZJ01. The sequence goes on from CAKKST010000320.1 coordinate 5,069, forward strand.
AGATATATTGCTGATGCTGTGAAAAGAGGGGCATCAGCAGTTGTAGTGGAGGATGCTGTTAACATATCCAAAGGCGATGTAACAGTAATAACTGCCCCTGATACGAGGAATGCCCTTGCGCTTCTGTCAGCAAGATTCTATGGAGACCCAAGCAGAAGGCTCCGCATGATCGGGATTACAGGGACAAATGGCAAGACCACCACATCCTATCTAATAAAATCTATCATTGAGAAGGCAGGTAAAAAGGCAGGGCTCCTCGGCACGATATCCTATATTATTGGCGGCGAGATAATGCCTGCGCCCCATACTACGCCTGAATCATCTGATCTGCAAAAATATCTCAGCCAGATATTAGATGCAGGCGCAGAGTATGCTGTTATGGAGGTCTCCTCACATGCGCTTGAACTGAACAGGACTGCTAACTGTGAGTTTGATATCGGCGTATTTACAAATCTTACGCAGGACCATCTTGATTTTCATAAGACAATGGAGGATTACTTTAATGCAAAACTAAAGCTCTTCACCTCTCTGAATAATGAGCGGGGAAAGATGGCAAAGAAGGTCGGAATAATTAATATAGATGACCCCTATAGTAATAGGATACTAAGCGCAATGACTGTAAAGGCCATTACCTATGGCTTTAGCGAAAATGCTGATATCAGGCCTGAGGAAATTAATGTTGATGTAGACGGAATCAGGTTTTTGGCAGTGACTCCAAAGGGGAATTTTCCTATAGAATCTAAATTAACGGGCAAGTATAATATATTGAATATCCTCGCATCAATCGCTGTTGGCCAGAGCCTTGGCTTTGATAATTCAGCGATTCAGGAGGGTATATCCTCCCTCAGCAGCGTATCCGGCAGATTTGAGAAGATAGATGAGGGTCAGGACTTTTCAGTAGTAGTTGACTATGCCCATACAGAGGATGCCCTAAAGAGGATACTTGAGGCAATAAGGGCCTTTGCCAAGGGAAGGGTGATAACAGTCTTTGGATGCGGCGGTGACAGGGACAGGGGAAAGAGGCCTAAGATGGGCGAGGCGGCCGTGAAACTAAGCGAGATTGTGATTCTCACATCCGATAATCCGAGGAGCGAAGACCCGCATGAAATTATAAAGGAGATAGAAGAGGGGATAAAGAGAAAGAGGAACGGCAGGCTGCGGGAGTATCTTGTTATACCTGACAGAAAAGAGGCCATTTACAGGGCAATAGAGATGGCAGAGAAGGATGATGTTATCCTGATTGCAGGCAAGGGGCATGAGGATTATCAGATTATTGGTGATAAAAAATTACACTTTGACGACAGGGAGATAGCGCGGGAGGCGATAAAAAAGAGATTATGATACCCCTCACCCCCTGCTTAATACCCCCGATAGAACCATTCGAGGGCAGGCATGCAGGGGCAGGCTCTGTCCCTCTCCCGCAAGGGGAGAGGGAATTATCTTTTCCCCTCCCTTGATGGGAGGGCTATATTAAATTCACCCCCTCCTTTAATTCCTCCCCCCTCGAGGGGGAGGATAATAGGTGGGGGGGGCTGTTAATAGGGGAGGGTGGAAAGGTAAGGATGCAAATACTTGAGATGGAAGAAAAGATTAATATAAACGAAGTAGTCTCAGCCGCTAAAGGCAGGCTGGTGCGTGGTGATAAAGACATTTCTGTATCAGCCGTGTCTATTGATACGAGGACGATAAAAGAGGGCGAGCTCTTTGTTGCCATAAAGGGCGACAGGTTTGACGGCCATGATTTTGTTTTACAGGCCTTTGAAATGGGCGCATGTGGTGCGGTTATTGACAGGTCTCAATCAGATAAGATTGAAAAAAGAATAAAAGATGACACTAAGGCGCTGATTGCAGTTGATGATACTATAACAGCCCTGCAGGAGATGGCAGCCTTTCACAGGCAGAAATATTATATCCGTGTGGTAGGTGTTACAGGGACCAACGGCAAGACAACAACAAAGGAGATGATTGCAAAGATATTAGGGCAGAGGTTATGGGTGTTAAAGAATGAGGGAAATCTGAACAACCACATCGGCGTGCCGCTGACACTGCTGAGATTAAATAAGAGGCATCAGGCTGCAGTGATTGAGATGGGCATGAGCGGACTCGGAGAGATAAGAAGGCTCTGTGAGATAGCAGCGCCTAATATCGGCGTGGTAACAAATATCGGGGCGGCGCACCTTGAAGGCCTTGGCAGCATAGAAAATGTAATAAAGGCAAAGGGGGAGATTATAGAATCACTCTCTGAATCTGATACTGCTGTGATAAATGCTGATGATAAAAATTCTGTCAGCTTAAAGAATAAGGCAAAGGGAAAGGTTATAACCTTTGGCATTGATAATGATGCAGATATAAGGGCTGTTGATATAAGGCATCAGAGCCCTGCCGGTACGGCCTTTGCAATAATTAAAGGCAAGGATAAAATTGATATTAGCCTGTCCCTGTCTGGCAGGCACAATATCTATAATGCCCTCGCAGCAGCAGCAGCGTCGTTTATGCTTAATTTTGACCTTGAGGATGTAAAGGCAGGGCTTGAGGGGTTTGAGCCATTTAAGATGCGCTCTGAGATCATGATTTTAAATTCAGGGCTACGGATTATAAATGACTCATATAATGCAAACCCTGCATCAATGGAGGCTGCTATCAGTCTCCTATCAGATTTCAAAAATAATGGCAGGACCTTTGCTGTTCTCGGCGGCATGTTTGAACTCGGTGATTATGCAAGGGAGGCGCACCTTAATATAGGCAGGGCTGCTGTGGATTCAGGGGTTGATTATCTGATTGTAGTAGGGGAGCTTGCAAGGTTTATTGTCTCAGGCGCCTCATCAGCAGGCATGAAACAGGACAATATCTTTGTCTGTATGGATCATCAGGAGGCGGTTGATATCCTTAACAGGCTCACAGATAGCGGCGATACTATACTTATTAAGGGCTCAAGGAAGATGGCAATGGAAAGGATTGCTGAAGGACTTATAAAAGGAGATAAAAGAATATAGATGCTTTATCATTTATTATATCCGCTTCATACATATTTTTCAGGATTTAATGTATTCAGATACATTACATTCAGGACTGCCTATGCAATAGTTACAGCGCTTATTATTACATTGGTAATCGGGCCGTGGCTGATACGCACCTTACAGAGATGGCAGATCGGCCAGCATATCAATGAGGACGGGCCAAAGACCCATAAAAAGAAGTCAGGGACGCCTACAATGGGCGGCATATTGATAATCATTGGCATACTGGTGCCAACCCTGCTGTGGGCAGACCTTACAAATGTATATGTGTGGCTTGCTGTGTTCTCTATTTTAAGCTTTGGAGGAATAGGGTTTTTGGATGATTATCTGAAATCTGTAAAGAAAAAATCAGAAGGGCTGTGGCCGAGATATAAATTTGCCTTGCAGATACTTGCCGCGCTGACTATTGCTGTAATCTTATATCATCTCCCTGCTTACTCAACAAAACTCAGCGTCCCATTCTTTAAGAAGATAACGCCTGACCTCGGCTGGTTTTATATACCCTTTGCCATATTTGTGATTGTTGGCGCATCCAATGCAGTGAACCTTACAGACGGACTTGACGGACTTGCAATAGGCCCTGTTATTGTTGCAGCCTTTTCCTACACTATCGTTACATATGTAACAGGCCATAAGGTATTTGCAGAGTATCTCCAGTTGACTCATATAGGAGGCGCAAGCGAGCTCGCAGTCTTCTGCGGCGCAATGATAGGCGCAGGTCTTGGATTCCTGTGGTTTAATGCCTATCCTGCATCGGTATTTATGGGTGATATCGGTTCTTTGCCGCTCGGCGGCGCTATCGGTACTGTGGCTATTATCTCAAAGCATGAATTGCTGCTTCTGCTCGTTGGAGGCTTGTTTGTGATTGAGACGCTTTCTGTAATATTTCAGGTGGCGTCATTCAAGCTTACAAAGAAGAGGGTATTCAGGATGGCGCCGATACACCATCATTTTGAATTAAAGGGATGGGATGAGCCAAAGATAATTGTGAGATTCTGGATAATCGCCATTATACTGGCGCTGTTGAGTTTGAGCACATTGAAACTGAGGTAGGGATGAAGATAAAAGAAGGCAGAAGGCAGATACAATCCCCTCACCCTAACCCTCTCCCGCAAGGGGAGAGGGGATATTGTTAGTTTCCTCTCCCACAAGGGGAGAGGGAACATCTTTATTTCCCCTCCCTTGATGGGAGGGGATTAAGGGGAGGGTGGTCAAAGGCATG
>CAKKST010000321.1 GCA_919903585.1 Nitrospiria bacterium
TGCACAGCCCACTTGTGTTGATATGCAGAGGGTCAGCCTGTCCTCATCTGGTATAAGCACAGACTCAATCCTGTTCTTATCCTCAAGCTCAAAGAGATATTTCTCTGTGCCATCCGATGACCTCTGTGATCTGACTAATTTAAGGCTGCTTATATACGCCTTTTCATTCAGGACATGCCTCTCCTCTTTAGAGAGGTTTGTCATCTCATCAAAAGAATCTGCACCTTTCTGATAAAGCCATTGATAGACTTGATTGGCACGATATTTTTTCATGCCTAAAGAGGTGAGGAAGGCTTCCAGCTCTGGCGATGAGAGGGTTTTAAGATTTTTCACCCTCCCCCTTGTCCCCTCCCCTTGAGGGAGGGGAGATAAAAAAACTCCCTCTCCCCTTGTGGGAGAGGGCGGGGGTGAGGGGTATTTTTTGTTATTTCTTAAGTCTCTTAGAGACATGGATTCACTCTAAAACCCTAACTTCTCTCCGATTATAAAAATAGAAATATCTGTCTTGCTTGGTCTTCTTTCCATAATGGTTGTAACACGGCAGGAGCGGTGAGGTTCATTGCAGTCAACACACTTGCCTTGCTTAACGCAAGGGAGGTCTAAGGCAAGACGTTTGTTGTTTATTGGCGAGACAATCTTTATCCTCTTTAATCCGTCATCAATGGTATCCACAATCTTGTTTGTCCCTGCAATTATGATAACCTTCTTTGGCCCAAAGGTCATTGCGCAGACACGGTTGCCAACAGCATCTGTATTTATCAATACACCCTTTAATGTTATTGCATTACTGCTTGAAAAAAATACATCAGATATTATCTGTTCTTTTCTCAGCCGTAGATCTTCATCAGGAGTTAACCCCGGTATCCAGTGATGCGTTATTCTGTTTCCCCTTGCAGCAAGCCTTTCTATAATGCCGAGCTCCCTGATTGTCATTGAACCGCCGACTGCTACCTTGGCATCCTTTGGGATGGCCTCCATTATCTTTGGAACAGCCTCCTCCTTTGTATTAAAAAAGACAGCATCAAAGCCGTTCTTCTTTAATGCCTCCGCTGCCTTTTCTCCTCTTATCTTGTTATACCAGACCTCTGCCTCATGCATAATTTCTGAAATCCCCCTCACCCTGACCCTCTCCCCATAGGGGAGAGGGAAATGTTAAATTTCTCCAACAATGGAGTAGGACAGGCGTCTCGCC
>CAKKST010000322.1 GCA_919903585.1 Nitrospiria bacterium
AAAAGGCTTGTTGACAGAATTCATCAGATTGGCGGAAAGATTGTTTTACAAATAGCCCATTGCGGCCGTCAAACATGGTCAAGTGAAACAGGAAAACCTTTATTAGCGCCATCAGCAATTTCCTGTGGTTTTTATCGCGAGAAACCAAGGGAGATGAGTGAAGATGATATTCATACTGTTATTGAAGGTTTTGCAAAGGCAGCCTGCCGCGCAAGAGAGGCTGGATATGATGGTGTGGAGATACATGGCGCTCATGGCTATCTCCTTTCCACTTTTCTGTCTCTGCATTCAAATAAAAGAATTGACAAATGGGGCGGGTCTCTTGAAAACCGATTCAGGATTGTTGGCGAGGTTTTAAAGGCTGTTAGAAAAGCTATTGGGATGGATTACCCTGTATTGATAAAGCTCAACACATATGAAAATGTCCATGATGGGATAGACCCTGAGGAATGCGTGCTTATATCAAAGATGGTTGAAGAAACTGATTGCTGCGATGCCATTGAATTAAGCTGCGGCACAAGTGAGGATGGCTTTGTCATGGCGAGGGGTGAGTTTCCTACTGATGCGATTTTTAATTATATGCGGCCTTACTGCAATTATAATCCAATAGTTAAATTCTGCATGAAGACCTTTGTAGCGCCTTTTGTGAAGATTCAACAGCCGCCCTTTTCTGAGGGTTACAATCTTGAGGCCTCTGCAAAGGTAAAGCAGGCGGTTTCCCTGCCTGTCATTACTGTAGGCGGGATGCGTTCTAAAAGGTTTATGGAACAAGCCATTGAGGCAAAGAAGACAGATTTTGTATCAATGGCAAGACCATTGATTCGCGAGCCTAACCTTCCAAACAAATTCAGGGATGGAATAAGCGAATCCGCATCTTGCGTCAGTTGTAATCAGTGTGTTGTTGCATCAGATACAAGGAGTATCCGGTGCTATTATAAAAAGGCAAAGGTGGATTCTTAGGAGGAAAACATGGCTGAAAAGAAAAAGACCATAGCAGAATTAATAGAAACTTATAAGACAATCATTACAATTTTCCTACCTTTGATAGCTGCGCTCATCACTGCCAACTATCAAGTTGGCGAGTATATGCGAAAAAGTTCTGACGAAAATTTTCGTTCTATTGTTAAATTGCTTTCCTCAGAAAATAAAGAGGAGCGCCTTGCTGCCGCATCAAATATGGGGACATTTATAAAAAAAGGAAGTTACTGGCCGTATGTATTTACAAAAAGCGGGAATGAAAATACTGAAAATGCAGTTGATATCCTAATAAACAGGGTATCTGTAGAGCTTGACTATAATGTCCTTAACGCTATTATCGGGAGTTTGGAAAAAACTGAAAAAGCATATGCGAAAAAGCACAAAGAGATTGTTGATGACTTACTCGCTTTAAACAGAAATATTTTTATTCAAGATTATGCGTTGAAGAAGTGGAAGGAGGATGCGGAAAAACTTGTTGGAAGCACAGAGTCTCCCGGAGAAATAGAAGCTGAACTTGTAAAGAGAGAAAGTTTGTTTAAAAAAGGCAATTTTGAGGTGGACAGAGTAATGCTTGATGGTTTAAAAGAGAAGATGAAACTGGCATGGAATGATTATTACAAGAGAGACAAGAATTATTCTGAATTAGATATGCACAAACAGGCAGTTACTGATATCATCTCAGTTTTCTTAAGTAGAAAAGAGGAGGAGGATAAAGAAAAGAAAGAAAGAAAACCCTTAAAATTGAATTTTTATCAAAATAGTTTAAATACAGCTGTTATAGCAGACTTAAACCTAAGTAACTCTGATATTAAGAGGTCTGCCTTTTCATTAAGTATGATTCAGAATACTATATTTAATGAAGCTACAATATTAGATACAATCTTTACTTTCTCTGACCTTACAAAAAGCAGTTTTAAGAATTGTAAAATAGGATCTTCATTATTTGATCAAGCGATATTAAAGGATGTAAATTTTTATGGTTCAGAGTTTAAAGATGTCTTTTTTGCAGGCTCGGATCTGACTGAAGCAGATTTTAGAGGTGTAGAAGGGTTAAAACCAGAGTATTTTTATGAGGCTGAAATAGATAAAGCAATATTTGATGAAAAGTTTGATAAAGTGGCAACGAAAAATTTAAAAGAAAATGATTTTATAAGATTTATTAATAAGTCTGAATTAACAGAAGAGAAAAAAGATGCCATTTTTTCAGCTCTTTGCGAGCTAAAATATCCAAAGGATGTATTGAAGAGAACTAAAAAAATTGATTCCTGTAAGAAGGACTTTAAAAAGAAAGCACAAGAAATAAGCAAGTGATGGATTAAAAAGTAATGCTGCGTTCCTGATTGGTCCTGATTGTCCTGATTGGGGTCAAACCTACATTATACATTTTAACCTCTCTCTGCTTTGCCTCTTTGTAAAGTGTATTTTTTAGGTCTGACCCCATTTCCCCCTTAGCTATCTTTCCGAGGGGTATCTCAGGGCTGGTGAGATAAAGGAGTTTGCAGGGCTTTTTGAGAAGTCCGAGGATTTCATAAAAGACAAAAAGGAAAAAGGATTGGGCAAGGCCATATCTTTTTTAGAATCTGAATTAAAGATAAATCCACAAAATATTGGATTGAGGGAAGTAATTGAAAGGCTTAAAAAGTAATATAATGACTAAGGGTATGATGATAAAGGTTATTACGGTTTTTGAGGGTGGGCGTTAAAGGGATTGGTTTATCTGGCATAGAGTTAATATTGCTGGAAGTGGTTGAAATATACAGGTTTTTTGTTTTTATTCCCCGCTAAGATTGCCTTTCTACATAAAACCTGCTAAAATTACTTTAAAATACGCTATATTCTTTTGGTCATCTGGGGGTGGAGTTTGTTTAGGGGAATTCAATGTAAGATATTATCTCTTGCAGTTATAATCGGCCTTTTGCCCGGAATGGTTGGCATAACACTCACCTATTTGGGCGGCACCCATCTTTTAAAAAATTCCATTGGAACTAATTTCCACGAGATTGCCAGAAAAGAATCAGAATATATGAGGCGGGTAATTGAGAAGGAGATTGATGAAGTACATAGTCTTGCCATATCGCCATTCATAAGGAAATACGTAGAAGATGAAAATCTGAAGTATAATAGCAAAGGCAATGAAGAGATAATAGGAGAAATAAACAGCATTGAAAATATCTGGCCGCGGCTTAAGGAAAACAGCCCGATCCTCAGAAATATCATGAATAATGAAGTCGCTGAATATATTAAAGAGTATAAAAAAAGGGAAGGCGAGGAGTATGCAGAGATATTTATTACTGATGCAAAGGGCGCTGTTATTGCAGCTACAAATAAGACATCAGATTATTTTCAGGCAGATGAAAGATGGTGGGAAGAGGCTTATAACAATGGGAAGGGAGGCATCTACCTAAGCGATGTTGACTATGATGAGAGCGCAAAGGTTTTTTCCCTTGATTTTTGTCTTCCCATTATGGATAAATCAAATAAGAAAGTTATCGGTATAATTAAGGTTGTTACAGATATAAGGCATCTCTTCTCAGGTATTATTAATGTCAATATCGGGAAGACCGGCCATTCTGATCTTGTATCCTCTGACGGGACAGTTATTATTGACGCCATCTCTCCGCCGCTAAGCTGGAAGATAAGTGAAGGGCTTATAAGCAAGATAACTGCCTCAAGAGGCGGCTGGACAATGGATAAGGATGAGCATGGAATCAGCGCAATAATCGGTTTTTCTCCTGTTGAATGGGGTGGCAAGTTTACTTCATCCAGCCTCGGCAATAAAAACTGGTATATCTTTGTCAGACAGGATATGCCTGAGGCATACGCCCCTATCCTTGGCCTCGTGTGGAAGGTCTCAATTGTTGGCGTCTTATTGATAGGGATCTTTACCCTTGTCGCCCTTTCAATGGCGAGACAGATTGTGCGGCCGCTATTAATACTGCAGGATGGGGTTGGGCTGATAGGGCAGGGGAAATTAAACCAGAGGCTTGAGATAAAGACAAAGGATGAGATAGGAGACCTTGCTAATTCTATAAACAGGATGGCGGTGGAGCTTGAAAACAGAACCAATGAGCTTGAATTTCAGAGAGGGGAGCTGGAAGAAACAAAGAATTATCTTAAGAATATACTGGAACACTCCGCAGATATTGTTATTACTACGGATTTGAATGGAAGTGTTGTTGAGTTTAATAAGGCTGCAGAGGAGATGTTAGAGTATAAGAGGGAAGAGGTTATAGGAAAGCCGGCAGATGAATTCTATTTAGACAAGAATGAGAGGAAGTATATACTGGATATTGTAAGTAAAAAAGGAAAGATAAATAATTATGAGACAAGATTTATGACAAAGAGCGGTAAGATACTCAATGTGAGCCTCACACTTTCACATCTAAAAGATAATTCTGGTAAATTGATAGGCACGGTTGGCATTAGCAGGGATGTTACTGCAAAGAAAGAGTTAGACCAGATGAAGCTTGATTTTATGTATATGCTTACCCATGATATAAAATCTC
>CAKKST010000323.1 GCA_919903585.1 Nitrospiria bacterium
TTGCCTGTTTTCCGCAAAGGCGTATTTGCTTTGGCATTAATAGCAGGGCTTGAAACTAACGCTGGCTCAAAAGGCACAGAAAAAACAGGGCTTCCTTTTTGCACAGCAGTTGTCTCTGTTATCTTTATAGGGCTGATTGCAATAAAGCAATGTAATGCTGCATCAATATTTTTCTCTATTAATACCCTGTCTGTTATGATTTCGGATATTTCCTTTTCAACTGCCTTTTTTAAGGAATCTTCACTAAGTCCCAAAATCCTTGAAGCAGCGCCGCCTGCGAGTGCGCTTAGCACTGGCGCACCGAGCATGTCAATCCCTATTTTGGTTAAATCAAGGGTAATGACATTGGCTGAAATCTTATATCTTGCTTTTGCTTTATCAGGTTGATAGGTTGTATTTATAAAAACAACATCACCTTCTTTAACTCCTGATAATGGCATTGCTATGGGGTCGTTGAGAAGGGTCTCATCTATTACAATTACAATATCAGGCTCAGAGATTATTCCCCTTTCAAGGATGGGTTCACTAGATATCCGTGTAAATGCAGTTATAGGCGCACCCCTTCTTTCAGCGCCGTATAATGGGAAGTCCTGCGCATAGTATCCTTCATAAAAGGCAGCGCTTCCAAGAACCCTGCTTGCAACCTTTGCGCCCTGGCCTCCCCTGCCATGAAATCTAATCCTGAACATATCTCTATCCTCTTTAATTATCAATACAAACGCAATAAGTCCTGTTACATGATTGTGTGATGTTAATTTTTAAAATCCCCCTTAATCCCCCTTTTTCAAAGGGGGAAACTTTCCCCTCTATTAAGAGGGGATAAAGGGGTGTGTTCCCCTCTTTGAAAAAGAGGGGTTAGAGCCTGCCCCTGCATGTGTTAAGCAGGGGGGAGATTTATTTAACATAAATTAATGCGTTTGTATTAGTTTATCGCATCGCATCTTCTACCAATAATGCAATGTCCTTCACCCTTATCTTCTCCTCAAGGCCTTTTGCCTTTGCTGCATCATCAAGCATTACAAGACAGAATGGACAGGCAGTGGCAACAAGATCAGGATTGAGCCCTGCTGCCTGCTCTATGCGCATGTGATTAATCTTTTTGCCTATGTTTACCTCCATCCACATGTGGCCCCCGCCTGCGCCGCAGCAAAAGCTCTTATCCATTGTGCGATCCATCTCCTTTAACTTAATTCCTGAGATAGCGTTCAGGATAGAGCGCGGCGGGTTGTATATATCATTGTACCTGCCGAGATAGCAGGAGTCATGATAAGTAGCAACAGAGTTTAATTCCTTTTGTAATCTTATCTTCCCTTCTTTAATAAGATTGGATATAAACTCTGAGTGATGGATGACCTCAAATTCACCGCCAAACTGCGGATATTCATTCTTTATTGTGTTAAGGCAATGAGGGCAGTGGGTAAGTATCTTTTTGATATTGTGCTTTTTTAGTGTCTCTATGTTCTGGCTTGCGAGCATCTGAAAGAGCCCCTCTTCACCCATCCTCCTCGCTGCATCGCCTGTGCATGTCTCTTTTGCGCCGAGTATTGAGAATCCTATCCCTGCGCGATTTAATATATTCACCATTGCCCTCGCAACTTTTTGATTCCTCGCATCGTATGCGCCTGCACAGCCGACCCAGTAAAGGAGGCCGTTGTCCTTGCCCTCTTCTGCCATTTTTACGCCAAGCCCCTCTGCCCAGTCTGCCCTCGCAGATCGCGGCTGGCCGTAGGGATTGCCGCTGTTCATCATATTCTGCAATATCCGCGAGGCATTTCCTGTGAGCTTCCCGGAAAATAATAGATGCCGCCGCATATCAACAATCTTATCCACCTGCTCAACAAGAACAGGGCAGGCCTCCCTGCAGGCGCCGCAGGTTGTGCATGACCATATCTCATCCTCTGTTATCATCTCATACATGGCAGGGGCATCCTTTTCATGCATATGTGCATCAAGCTTGCGTAGATAGCATTTTGGTGACAATGGCTTTTCTGACAGGTGTGCAGGACATTCATCCTGACACCTGCCGCAGCGCACATTCTTGCAGGCATCAAGATCAAGCAACTGCTTCCATGTAAAATCCTCTAATTTTGCCACACCGAGTGAATCTAATCTTTCCATATCATACACAGGACTTAATGCGCCCTTTGGTTCATAGGAGCGAAAGAAGATGTTAAGGGAGGATATAAAGATATGCGCGAGCTTTGTGTATGCAATAAGGCCAATAAAATAAAATGCTAAAATAGCATGGAATATCCAAAAGACCCTGTGAAGGGATGGTATCTGCTCAGGTGAATGGACTGCAACCATCAATCTTGCAGCCATATGGCCCACAGGCGACCATATCTCAAAGGGAGGAAAATTATTTGCTGCAATCCTTGCACCCTCTATAAAAAATCCAGTAATGGCGATTATCAGGAGTGTTAAGAGGATTATTATATCCTCCCTGTTTGTCTTTATCCTCTCCGGCTTGATAACAAACCTCCGATATAAGGCCATGAGGATGCCGGCAATCAGGAGGAGTCCGGCAATGTCCATTATCAAAGAGAATATGAGATAAAAATTGCCATAGAAAAAATGCAGGGGCGTGCGGTGTTCAATCCAGACAATTACGGTGCCAATAAAAAGCGTTAAGAAGCCAAAGAAGATAAGAAGGTGCATGAATCCTGCATATTTATCGCTAATTGTCTTTTTGTGGCCGATTGTATATATAAAAAGATCCCTTATCCTCCGGCCGATCCTGTCTATTTTTACATTGCCCTGCCCCTTCATCCAGAGGCTATAATAGTAAAAGGCGCGTCTAACAGCAATAATCAGCACAGCAAGAAGGAGCAGATATATTCCAGCAGATGCCCACAACGGGATATTCCACAGTATCTCTCTTGTCTGTTCCTGCATTTGGAGCCTCCTTATACCTGATACTAATACAAACGCATTAATTTATGTTAAATAAATCTCCCCTAACCCCTCTTTT
>CAKKST010000324.1 GCA_919903585.1 Nitrospiria bacterium
TTTTTAAAGACCATATTTTTTATAGATATAATAAAGGGGCTTCTCTTAACACTTAAGCACTTCTTTATGCTCAGGGGTGTGAGGGGGGAGACAACGATTGAGTATCCTTATAAGAGGAGATTCCTTTTTCAAAAGATACCTCAACAAAAGCCCCTTCCAGAAGGCTACAGGGGCCTCCTTTGTTTGAGAAGAAAGGATGACGGTTCAGAAAGATGCGTTGGCTGCGCCTTATGCGAGGCATACTGCCCGTCAAAGTGTATCACAGTGGTGAGCGCCGAGAAAGAGAACGAACCGCTCCAAAGATATGCAAGGTTTTATCAGATAGATATAACAAGGTGCGTGTTCTGCGGCTACTGTGTTGATGCCTGTCCTGTTGAGGCGCTGGCAATGACAAAGAGGTTTGAGCTCTCACAATATGAAAAAAATACGATTGCTATGACAAAGGAGAAGCTCCTTGAGGTCGGCGACATAGAATATCCATGGGGGAAGGAATGATACTGAATATCCTCTTCTTTTATCTTGCAGCAGTTACTATAATCAGCGCCCTCTTTGTGGTGATAAAGAGGAATGCTGTTCACAGCGCCATTGCGCTTCTTGTTACATTCGTCCATGTGGCTGGGATATTCTTATTATTAAACTCCGAATTCCTTGCTGCTGTGCAGATACTGGTTTATGCAGGCGCAATACTGGTATTGATTATATTTGTAATTATGTATCTTAATGTTACCCAGAGATACAGGATGTTTAACAGATTAAAGCTTATAGCCTTTTTTGTGGGCGTTGTATTATTTGCAGAGGTGTTATATATAATTACCCGCACTGCATTAAAAGGACAAAAAGGGGAGTTTCCGATTGCAAAGGTTATGGAGATGGGGAATACAGAGGCAATAGGAAAGGTGCTTTTTACAGATTATCTCTTCCCCTTTGAGATTGCATCATTGATATTATTGGTCGCGATGATAGGGGCTATTGTATTGGCAAAAAAGGAGATATAAACTCTAAATTTCCCCTCCCTTGATGGGAGGGGATAAAGGGGAGGGTGAAATAAGTATATTCACCCCCACCCTAACCCTCCCCCATCAAGGGGGAGGGAATTGTGGAAGGTTGCTATGATACCATTACACTATTACTTAATACTTGCTGCGATGCTGTTCATGATAGGCATGACAGGTTTTCTTGTGAGGAGGAATTTTCTGACAGTCCTTATGTCCATTGAGCTTATGCTGAATGCAGTGAATATAAATTTTGTGGCCTTTGCGCATTATATGGATTCCATGACAGGAAGGATTTATGTCTTCTTTATTATGACAGTAGCAGCAGCAGAGGCTGCAATAGGCCTTGCAATACTGATCTCTGCGTACAGGAATACAAAGACCACATTTGTTGATGAAATGAATTCATTAAAGGGTTAAGGTAAATATGGAAACAATCATATCAATAAGGCCTTTACTTGCGATTTTGGTCTCTACAGCCGGCGCCTTTCTTATTATACTGACTGGTGAAAAGAAGCCGAATCTCAGGGAGTTTTGGTCTATAGCAGCAGGTGTATTAAAGTTCCTGATTGTTGTGTCTATGGTTCCTGCAATCCTTGATGGAAAGACAATAGAATACACCCTTTTCCATCTGCTGCCGGGGATTGATATAAAATTCAAGGTGGATGCATTCAGTATCCTTTTTGCATTAGGCGCATCCTTCCTCTGGATACTGACATCCTTCTATTCAATAGGGTACATGCGCACCCTTGATGAGCATGCCCAGACAAGGTATTTCACCTTCTTTGCAGTTGCCCTTTCTGCAACAATGGGTGTGGCATTTTCTGCAAACCTCTTTACAATGTTTTTATTCTACGAAGGCCTGACCATTGTTACATATCCGCTTGTCGGGCATAAAGATACAGATGAGGCAAGGGCAGGCGCAAGGAAATATGTTGTATACCTCCTTGGTGCGGCCAAGGCATTTTTGGTTGCAGCAATCATCCTGACATACAATCTTGCCGGGACACTGGAATTTACAAAGAACGGGTTATTCCCGTCTGCGGTTCAGGATGCTAATCCTTTGCTGCTCTCCATTATATTTGTCCTGTTCCTCTTTGGATTTGCAAAGTGCGCAGTTATGCCATTCCATGGCTGGCTGCCTGCTGCAATGGTGGCGCCGACGCCTGTAAGCGCCCTGCTTCATGCGGTTGCAGTGGTCAAGACAGGGGTCTTTACAGTTTTACGCGTTATATTCTTTGTCTTTGGCGCAGGTCTTATGAAAAATCTGGGCGTGGATATGTTTACAGTCTTCTTGGCCTCATTAACAATAATCACGGCCTCTGCCATTGCCCTGAGCCGCGACAATCTAAAGGCAAGGCTTGCCTTCTCCACTATAAGCCAACTCTCTTATATAATTCTCGGCGCAGCGCTATTGACGCCGAGCAGCATGGTTGGCGGTATTATCCATATAACCAATCATGCCTTTTCAAAGATAACATTATTTTTCTGTGCAGGCTCCATATATGCCTCAGCTCACAAGACAGAGATAAGCCAGTTGAGCGGTATAGGCAAAAAGATGCCGTGGACAATGGCAGCCTTTGCAATTGCAACCCTGAGCATGATCGGTGTTCCGCCTGCGAGCGGTTTTATTACAAAGTGGTACCTCGTTGTCGGTTCCCTTGAAAGGCAGAGTATGGCTGTGCTTATTGTACTTCTTGCCAGCTCCCTGCTTAATGCCGCATATTTTGTGCCGATTATTTATAAGGCATTCTTTGAAAAAGAAAAGGCAGAGGAGGGTCACGGCCATCACGATGAGATTAAAGAGGTGCCATTTATTGTGGTTCCTCTTGTATTAACTGCCATAGCGAGCGTGATACTTGGGTTGTATCCTGATTTTATAATAAACCTTGCAAAAGAGGTAATTAAATGAAACTGGAAAAATACATAGAAGGCCCAAAGGGCGCGAAAAAGATAAAAACAATTTTTTATATAATTATTATCCTTGTTGTCCTGTTTGAGGTCGGCATAAGACTGACCTCTGAACATGCAGCAGAGCACTTCTTTGGCGATAAGATATGGGGCTTCTGGTCAA
>CAKKST010000325.1 GCA_919903585.1 Nitrospiria bacterium
GACATTAATCTCATAATCAGATTAACAGAGATACTAATTACCATTGGCGTGGTGATGGGGGGTATACTGGTGGTTGTGCCGCTTCTTACCTATATGGAGCGCCGCGTCCTCGGCCTTATACAGGACAGGCTCGGTCCAAATCGCGTCGGCCCCTTTGGTTTGCTGCAGCCCCTTGCAGATGGGATCAAGCTCTTTTTAAAAGAGATTATCATCCCCTCTGCAGCTAATAAGATAATCTTTCTTGCAGCGCCTGTAATCGTTGTTATCACAGCATTAGCTGCCTTTGCAGTCATACCCTTTGGAAGGGATTATAATCTGCACCTTGAGCTGTTTGGCTTTACAATTGACAGGACAATACATTTCTATATTACAGATATTAACATTGGCATCCTTTATATCTTTGCACTCGGCTCTATCGGCACATACGGGATAATACTCGGCGGCTGGGCGTCAAACAGCAAATATGCACTGCTCGGCAGCATGCGTTCTGCTGCACAGATGATCAGCTATGAATTGTCTCTCGGACTCTCCACTGTTGGTGTGCTTCTTCTTGCCGGCTCCCTCTCCATGGTGGATATAGTTAATGCACAGGCAGAGCGCTGGTTTATAGTGTATCAGTTACCTGCATTCATATTATTTATTATTTCAGGTTTTGCAGAGACAAACAGGACGCCCTTTGATTTGCCGGAGGCGGAGAGCGAGCTCGTTGCCGGATTTCACACAGAGTACAGCGGCATGGGCTTTGCCTTCTTTATGATGGCAGAGTATGTAAATATGATAATGATCTCAAGCCTTGCAACAATCCTGTTCTTTGGCGGCTGGCAGCCTCTCTTTGAATGGAAGTGTTCTATTGACATTATTAATATAGTGCAGCCCATAATCTGGTTCTGTGCAAAGGTCTTCTTTTTCTTATTCCTTTATATGTGGGTCAGGGCAACACTCCCGAGGCTGAGATATGACCAGTTGATGAAATTGGGATGGAAGGCGCTTATACCTTTGTCTATTATTAAT
>CAKKST010000326.1:0-9743 GCA_919903585.1 Nitrospiria bacterium
GGTTTGGAGCTGAAACAGGTTATATATCTGGCTGGGGCGCATATTACCTTGGAATGAATTATCCAATTAGATTTGTATTGTTCGGTACGGTTTTAACAGCATTAAGTTCTTTTTTTTGGCAATGGCAAAATAGAAATGAATTTCTTAAACCAACACGCATTATGGGGTTACTTTATCTTTTTATATCCCTTTGGATTATGTCGATTTTTGGGAATTATGGTGATATGGGAAAATGGTATAACGTAAAACAAATTGAATTATTTCATTGGTCATTGTTATTTGGTTTAACATCAATTGGTTCTATTTATCATGGAATTAAATTTGATGACCATATGACAAGAAGTTTCGGACTTACTTTTTTGTTCATAAATTTATATACCCGTTTTTTTGAACACTTTTGGAATTCACTACATAAAGCAATCTTTTTTACTATATTGGCAATTAGTTTCTGGTATCTCGGCAATCGTGCTGAAAAAATATGGAATCTTTCAATGATTAAAAGCCTAAATAAAAAAAACATTTAACAAATCATTCCAGCGGACGCCAAAAAGCGGCGCCGCTGAATTCTGGTGTTAGGCATTCAATAGCGATCTTTTTCGTCCCGCGTGGCAGAAGGAAACGAGATAGATTATTAAAGAATGAAAAACGGAGCTGAGTTAGCCCCCGTAACTTTTCAGGTGAGGTCTGCGCACAATGGATACCAGGCACGCTGTTCGCTTACTTATTGGAACGTTCTTTTTGCTTGTAGTTACATGCATACCGGGTTGCTCTGGAAAAGGCGACTATCAGGCGTTTCTTAAGTCCCGTGATTCAATTCGCCACAATATGACCCTTCGAGAGGTTTTTGATGCTGGATTGGCTGACTACCAGATTCGCCTTGGGATCAAAAACGTTCCAGGCGCGACGCTGCGCGAGAAGGAACCGGCCAGTAAATCCTGCAAACGGTATGTGCTTGACATACAACACTTTGAATCGCTATACGGTGGGGTGGGATGGTACGTTCGGGTGTATTGCAACATAAATACTCCTTCGGCACCGCAGGTCATACCGCAAAGATTGTATAAAAATAAACAAGAGTTTCTGCAGGCTCTCGACACGGTTTACGCTTCGTGGGCAAGTTCCATGGAATTCTGGGTTGAATCACCCCCACGGGAATTATTCGGCGTCTACGACCACTATATGTTTACTACCGACCACGAAGGAAAGGTCGCCACGGTGTCACCGGTCATTCTTTCACCTTCGAGGCAAGGACAATAGCCATGCCTAACTATGTTTTCAACCGGACGCGGTGTGACAGCGGCACAATTGTTAGCGTTCGTGCCCCGCGTCGGATAAAACGGCGTTATGCGGCTCAAACTTGACATTTCTAAAGCGGCTAGAAAGGACAAACAGGGTCAGACTTGCCTATTGACATTCAGACTCGTCCCAAATGAAACAGTTCTAATCTTCTTCATTTTTGTTTTCTTTCCTTCTGCCTGCACTGACAGCTTATCTCGTTTAAAGGAATATGGGAAGCGCCCGCTATTTCTTATCGGGCTGGCGGCTTGCCGAAGTGCCCAAAGGGTTTTGCTGAAAGTGTTTGTGCTGTGTTATCGGCTGCTCTTTACGAGCAACTCTTTTTTAGACCCAGCAAAGGCTGCTTCTTCAATATCCAATCTCTCCCGAATAACGCGTTTAAGCCACTTGGCTAAGCTTTTTTCTCTATGCAGACGGGCAAAAAATGCCGCTTGATCTGCCAAATCAGAAGGAAGCATTACTGAAGTTGACTTGGATTTACGCATCTTCACTGGTTTCTCCCAAGCAGATTCGTTGTCTGCCTGAACGATTACAATACGGTCAATTTCTTCTTCGGTCATAACTTTTCGTTTTGTTTTCATATTTCCCATCCTGTTATTATCCGGACAACAGAACCCGGTTTAAGTTGAAAAATGATTTTGAGTTTCCTCCCTCCAATTGTTTTGCCATAAAGTTGATAACGGTCTTTGAATGTTTTATTTCTTCTAACCTCAAAATCCGAAAAAAAACACTCAACAGCTTCCTCAAAGGTAACTCTATGATTGCCAAGCTTATCGTTGTCGAAATCATACTCAAAGTCCGTTGGATTAAAACGATTCCAATCTACCATTTAATATTATACTCCGCTCTGTCGTTTTTCCTCCATATTTAAACACACTTTCTGCCGGCTGTCAAGGATTGTTGAATATGGGTAATGTATCATATCTTGTGTCAGAGAAGGAGCAAAGAGGGTCTATAATAGAAAAATAGGAGAATAGAAAATGACACAAGGAGACTTCTTTAATGTTGACCTGTTTGGAATTTATCCCGGCATAGGCAGAATAGACTTTGCCATTCCGGTTGGAGAAACAGAAAAGAGCCGCAATGTCCATGTATACCTTGTATACCTTGATTTCGGGCAGTTGCTTTAGGCAGGGGTGAACGGCCGTTCACCCCTGCCTCTTACCCCGCCTTCTTCTCAGGATTTAATTCCTTAAATATCTTCCATGTCTTTAACAGTTCAATGGCCTTCTGAAGTTGGATATCTTCTTTTTCTGATTTTTCATCAAAGGCAATGGGCGCTGCCTCTTCTTCTATCTTCGGCGCAGGCTCCTCTTTTATAGTATCGTTCTTGAGATGCTTCTCCAGATCCTTTTCCCTTAATATAGGCCTTTCTTTTCCGTCCTTTGCTGTCTTTGGCACAGGCGGCTTAATAACTATATCAGGGATGATGCCTGTTGACTGGATAGACTTGCCCTTTGGTGTATAATACTTCGCAGTGGTGAGCCTGAGGCCTGAGCCGTCTGAGAGCGGAATTACTGTCTGGACAGAGCCTTTGCCAAAGGTCTGGGTGCCGACAACAATGGCCTTTCCCCAATCCTGCAGGGCGCCTGCAACGATCTCTGATGCGCTGGCGCTGCCTTCATTAACAAGGACAACCATAGGATAACTCTTTACAGGGCCTGTAATCCTTGAGATAAATTCGTCCTTCTCGCCTTTTCTATCCTTGATAAATACAATCAATTTCCCTGACTCAACAAATTGCTCTGAGACCTCAACAGCCATTGTCAAGAGTCCGCCGGGGTTGTTCCTCAAATCAATAATAAGTGATTGCACCTTATCAGACTCTAATTTTTTTAAGGCCTTTTTCAGGTCATCGCCTGTCTGCTCCTGAAACTGGGTTATCCTTACATAACCTATATTCCCCTCCACTATCTTGGATCTCACACTCTGTATCTTTATAACCTCCCTTGTAATAACTACATCCAACGGGTCAGCGACACCCTCTCTGAGAATAGTAATGGTAACCTTTGTCCCCTTTTGGCCGCGGAGTTTTCCAACGGCATCAATTAATGTCATGTCCTTTGTGGGCTTGCCATCTATCTTTATAATCTTATCCCCTGCCTTGATCCCCGCCTTGTCAGCAGGCGTGCCTTCTATTGGCGCAATTACGGTAAGCATATTGTCCTTAATCCCTATCTGAATACCAAGACCGCCGAATTCGCCCTTTGTGTCTACCTGCATCTCTTTATATACCTCCGGGGGCATGAAGGATGTATGGGGGTCAAGTGTATTTAACATGCCTTTTATTGCGCCGTACACAAGGTCTTTGCTCTTTGTCTCCTCAACATAATTCTTCTGAACAAGGGAGAGCACCTCTGTAAAGACCTTAAGCTCCTCATAAGTCTCTGCTAATGCAAATACCTTTCCACTCTCCAATCCTCTGCCTATGAATGTCCCCATTAAGGCAATTATGATCAGAAGAGTTATGTAGCTTATCCTTTTCATATTTTTTGTCATTACCTCCTCCTGTACTTAAATTATAGAATCGGTGAAACGGAGACTGGGAGAAGTGATTGTTCTTTCACCCTTTCACCCTTTCACCGTTTCACTGACTTCACTATTATTATCTTCTCGTAAGCCACTGCATCGGGTCCTGCGGGTCGCCCATGTATCTTATTTCAAAATACAGATTACCCTGCCTTGAAACCCCGCTGTCGCCTACCTCGGCGACCACCTGATTTGCGCTGACAGAATCGCCCACTGAAACCAGAAGCCTTGAGGCATTTCCATATACTGTATAATACCCATCACTATGCTCAAGGATAATAAGCATCCCATAGCCCCTGAACCAGTCCGCATATACAACCTTGCCGCTGTAAACCGCCTTTATGCCTTCACCCTCTTTTGCAGCAATATCTATACCCTTGCGAATGATGTATGTGTTGAATTTAGGATGCCTCTGCTTTCCAAAATATCCTGCAACATTACCTTCAACAGGCCATTTCAGCCTCCCCTTCGCCTCTTTAAACCGGCCGTATAACAAAGGGGGAGGTTCCTTCTTACGGCTAAGTTGGTCAATCATTGCCCTGAGTTCTGAGGCTGATTCCTCAAGTTCTTTGACAAGGCTGTTGTACTGTTCCTTTTCTGACCTAACCTCCTGCAGCAGGGCTGTTTTCTTCTCCCTCTCAGCCCTTATTTCATCCTCTTTGGATGTCAGGTTTTTCTTATAGTATAATATTTCCTGCCTGCCTTTTTCAAGCTCTATTTTCTTGGAGCTTATCCTCTCAAGGTTCTCTCTATAGCCATTAATCAGCTCTGCCTCTTTATCTATTATAAGACCCATATATTTATACCTTCTCATGAGGGTTGAATAATCCCTTGATGCAAAAAGAACCTGAAGATACCCGCCTTTTCTATGCTTAAAGGCAGCCCTCAATCTGTTTTTCAGCAAGCCCTTCTTCTTATCAATCTCGCCCTTGAGGCTGATTATTTCACTATTAATTGAAACTATATCCCTCTCCTTCTCCTTAAGCTGCCAGTCCAGAAGCCGCAATTCCTTTCTCATTATCCCAAGCCTGTAATCTATCTCTTCAAGATTCCATAAGATAGACCTCTCTTTTTTTGCAGCCTCCTTTGCCCTCTTTCTTCTCTCTTCAATCTGTACCTTGAGCCTCTCTAATTCCTGCTTCTCCTTTTCAATCTTCTTGCCAAGGCTCTCCTCAGCAAATAAAAAGGCTGGGGAAGAGAGGGTTAATCCGTATATAATGAGGAGCGCTATTAAAAATTTCTTGTTCATCCAAAAATCCACATTTTCGCGTCATTCTTTATGATGCTCTTTATGTTACACCTTCAAAAATCTTCCTACTGATACAAAACTGCCAAAGAGGCCGAGAAGCATACCTGCAAATAAAAGGATAGCGATGTCAGGCCATGAAAGAAAGGCTATAGAGAACTTTCCCAGCAGAATGCCTGCATTTAATGACAGCCTCTGCATTAAGAGCTGATAAATACCAAACAAAATGGCTATAGATAAAAAGGCGCCGACCAGTCCTATTACCACGCCTTCAATAAGAAATGGTATCTTTACAAACCAGTCTGTGGCGCCTATCAGCTTCATTATTTCAATATCCTCGGCCCGTGCATATACAGTTAGTTTTACAGTATTGGAGACAATGAGGATAACTGCGAGGCTGACCAGCCCACCAACCACAAGACCCGCAATCACCATAAGATCAAGAAAAGAGGAAAGGTTCTCCACCCACTCCTGCCCATATTGAACATCCTCAATCCCTTTTATCTTCTTGAATCTCTCTGCAAGTGAAGAGACGGCTCCGCTGTCCTGATATGCCTTTTTAATCTTTACCTCAAAATATGCAGGCAGTGGATTTTCACCGAGGCCGTCTAAAAGCCCTGTCTGGTTTGCGAGGTCTTTTTTGAATTCAGATAGAGCCTTATCCTTTGAAATAAAATGGGCAGAACTGACCTCCCTCTCTGCCCTTATCTTCTCTTCAAGGGATGTTATGTCAGCGCTTGAAAGCCCCTCTTTTAAATAGGCGACTATCTGTATCTGTTCCTGCCATGAGGAGGTTATATCTTTCAGGTTTGAGAAGATAATAAGAAAGACACCAAGGATAAGGAAGGAGAGGGCTATTGTCCCTACAGTAATAACAGTAACAAAGGCATTTCTCCTTATATTATTTAAGGCCTCTTCTATAAAATGGGTGATATTATATAAAGACATTATCCGTTACTAACAATCTTCCCCTTTTCCAAGGCGATAATCCTCCGCTGCATCTTATTTAGAACCTCCCTGTTATGGGTTGCAACTATTACAGTAGTGCCTCTGACATTAATATCCTTTAATATTTCAAAAATCTCCATGGACAAATTATAGTCAAGGTTTCCTGTGGGTTCATCTGCAATCAATATGGCTGGTTCATTAACAATGGCCCGTGCAATCGCAGCCCTCTGCTGCTCGCCGCCTGAGAGTTTTATGGGAAAGGAGTCAAGCTTATGCTCAAGCCCTAACTGCTTTAAAACAAAATAGGCCTTTCTCTTTATCTCGCTCCTCGGCATGCCAATCACTTTCAGGGTAAAGGCAACATTCTCATAGATCGTCCTGTGCTGCAAGAGTTTATAATCCTGAAATACAACGCCCATATTGCGGCGGAGATAGGGTATTTTGGAGTCTGAGAGCCGCGCAATATTCCTTCCCTGAATCAGTATCTGCCCCTCATACGACCTCTCTGCGCAGAAAAGGAGCTTTAGCAATGTTGACTTGCCTGCGCCGCTCGGTCCAGTAATAAATATAAATTCACCTTTATTTATCTCAAGGCTAATATCCCTCAGGGCAGGATAATTGTCATAATACTTTGATACATGAAACATTTGGATCACTGTGCGGTATCCTTAAATATTTCTTACACTCACCCTCCCCTATTAATAACCCCCCCACCTATTATCCTCCCCCTCGAGGGGGGAGGAATTAAAGGAGGGGGTGAATTTAATAGCCCTCCCGTCAAGGGAGGGGAAATAAGAAGATCAAAGATGCTCTCTCCCATCCCCTCTCCCCTTGCGGGAGAGGGATAGGGTGAGGGGTGTTATTGTTATTTCTTATTTATAAGCTCCATTGCTGCCTTTTTAATATCCTCTGCTGTCAGGCCGAAATATTTAAGAAGTTCCTCAGGCGCCCCTGATGTCCCAAACCTATCCTGAATGCCGATCCGCTTCATTGGAACAGGAAATTCCTCAACCAAGACCTCGGAAACTGCGCCGCCAAGCCCGCCTATTATAGTGTGCTCCTCTGCTGTTACAATTGCCCTGCTGCTTTGAGCTGCCTTTATCACAGCCTCCTTGTCAAGGGGCTTGATTGTAGACATATTTATTACACCCGCATCAATACCCTCTTTCTTTAATGCCTCTGCCGCCTGCAATGAATAAGAGACCATTATCCCTGTCGCAATTATATTCACATCCCTGCCGATATGATGAACCACGGCCTTGCCTATTTTGAACTGGTACTCCTTGCCATAGATAATCGGCGTCTTATTCCGCCCCGCCCTCACATATACAGGGCCTCGGTACTCATAAACTGTCTTTATCACCTGACACATCTCCTCACCGTCTGCTGGGACAATAACAGTCATATTCGGCAGGACGCGCATTAGGGCAATATCCTCCAATGCCTGATGGGATGCCCCGTCCTCGCCGACTGTTATCCCGCCATGGCTTGCAACGAGTTTTACATTATTATTTGGATAGCATACAGACTGCCTTATCTGCTCCCATGCGCGGCCGCTCTCAAATATGGCAAAGGTGCTTGCAAATGGAACCTTGCCTGATATAGCAAGGCCTGCTGCTGTTCCTATCAGATCCTGCTCTGATATCCCCATATTAAAAAACCTCTCAGGGAATGCCTTTGCAAATTTTCCTGTCTTGGTAGAACCTGACAGATCCGCATCAAGAACAACAATATCTTTATGTATGCCGCCAAGCTCTACAAGGGTATTGCCATATGCATCCCTCGTTGCAACCATCTCAGCCATTCCTTTGCCCCTCCAATTCCTTAAGCGCTATCTCAAGCTCATCCTTTGTAGGCGCAATGCCATGATATTCCACCTTGCCTTCAAAGATTGAAACGCCCTTTCCTTTTATAGTATGGGCAATGATCATGGTAGGCCTGCCCTTTACCTTCTCTGCCTCATTCATGGCAGAAAGGAGCTTTGTTATATCGTGCCCGTCTGTCTCAATAACATTCCAGCCAAAGGCGCGCCATTTATCTGCTATAGGCTCAATGGACATAACATCTTCAACCTTGCCGTCAATCTGCAATCTGTTTCTATCAAGTATTGCACAGAGATTATCCAGTTTATAATGGGCCGCGCTCATTGCCGCCTCCCAGACCTGTCCCTCCTGCACCTCGCCGTCGCCGAGGTGTACATTGACACGGAACGAAGCGCTATCAAGCCTTCCTGCTATGGCAATGCCATTTGCAATAGAGAGCCCCTGTCCGAGGGAGCCTGTTGATATCTCAATGCATGGGAGCGCTTTACTGTCAGGATGTCCCTGAAGCCTGCTTCCGAGCTTTCTTAATGTCATCAGTTCTGACTTCTCAAAATATCCGCACTCTGCAAGGACTGCATAAAGAAGGGGCGCTGCGTGGCCTTTGGACAGGATAAATCTATCCCGCTCAGGCCATTTTGGATTCTTCGGGTCATGCCTCATCTTGGCAAAATAAAGCGCAGTCAGGATATCTGCCGCAGAAAGCGAGCCGCCTGTATGACCCGAGCCAGCATTTGTAAGCATCTTTACAATGCTGACCCTGATCCTTCTGGCAGTCTCCCTAAGTTCATCAATCTTTGTCCCTATTTCCTCTACTTCCATTATTGTCTCCACCAACATCCCTCCTACTTGTTCTTTTTATCATCTTCTTTTGACAGGAAATCCAGTATCACCTCATCAAGGCTCTTCTTTGAAATAATATCCTCCCCGAATTTTTCACCCTCTTTTTTCCCTGTCAGCTTGCCTGTCTTGACTGCCTCTATCATCCCCTTGTGCTGCTCCTTCATCAGGTCCTTTACCACATCAGTCAGACACTCGGCCCTGACAATATCTGCATAGCTCGTCTTTTTGGTGGCGATAATTGCGCCATTAATAAAGCAGTGTGTTATGATAACAGGATTCTTCAGCCCTCCATCCTCTGTCTGGACATGATATACCTTGCCGTCATATTGCACATCAGTATTGACGCCTGTAATCATCTAAAACTTCCCTAATGCAAAGAAACCAACGAGCTTCTCATTGGTCTCCCTGAGCCTTGCAGAGAGTGTCCTGCAGAAGGTCCACAAGAGCTTATAGGCTATCTCCTTATTGAAATAAAGCAGATTATCCAAGTCTGATTTTGAAATAGTCATTAGCACAGCATCCTTATTTGCAGTGGCATCAGCAGAGCGCGGGAAGTCATCTATCAGCGCCATCTCGCCAAAATAGTCGCCAGCCTTAAGCACAGCGAGCGCCTCTTCGCCGACATTTGGTATTACCTTGCTGATACGCACCTCACCCTCGGCAATAATATAAAATTTATCGCCAAAGGAGCCCTCCTTAAAAATTACCTCGCCATTCTTATATGAGGCCCTCTGACAGATCTTTGTAATCTCCTGAAGCTCCTTCTGTGTCATGCCCTCAAAGATATATATCTTTTTAAGAAGCTCTTCTGTCATCTAAAATCTCTCTCCAATTCAAAGGCATTCTTAAATAACTCTATCTTTACATCATCCGAGATGGTTATTGCAACCACATCAAAGCGGCACCCCTTATCCTTAATCCTCTTTGAAAAGAGATAACTCATAGCTGACTTTACTATATGCTGCTGTTTCCTGCGGTTCACTGCTAATAGGGGAGTTGCAAAGGTTGGATTTCTCCTTGCCTTAACCTCCAGAAAAACAAGTATCGGGCCGTCATGGGCT
>CAKKST010000326.1:9753-13455 GCA_919903585.1 Nitrospiria bacterium
GGGGTTCTGTAATTCTTCTCCACGATCCTGTAGCCCTTTTCTTTTAAGAAGGCTACTGCCATTTCCTCCCCTGTCTCTCCAAAAGTTTTTTGAGACTTCATTTATAATTATAGCACATCAAAAGTCCTTTTAAAAGCCCAAAGTTTCTTGCAATATTATTGAAAATACAAATGAATTCGCTTCAGATTATTTTTGTGTAAGTATACCCCCCTCCACACATGGCGTCAATAAAATTTTTATAAAAATTGGGAATTACAAGAAATCTATTGTATAAGATGGAAGGCCTTCCTTATGTTTTAAGGCATACTCCTTCAGAGCCTTTGCTATAATCTTAAACTGGTCTCCCGGATAAGAATATGGGATTATAAGAACACCTGAATGTGGCCTGTTTTCATTAAAAAAATGGATGGTAAGTCTGATATAATCACTACGGTTTCTTGTTACTATACAGCGCTTATTGGATGACGCATACTCAAGCTGCTCAAGGTCGCTTATCTGTAACATTCCGGCTTCATGGGCGCTCACAGCATCTATGCCTTCTTGTCGCAGAATCTCGGCAATCTTGGGGCTTATATCCTCATCAAAGTAATATCTCACCGTTAACCTGCTGCGAGGAGGGGATATCTCTTTTGAACCTCATCAGGAGCCCAGCCTTCATTTTCAGCAATAATGGCATCTATCTCTTTTGTGTAAAGTTTGTAATAGCCAAGCGCTGCTCTTAACTGTTGCTCGGTAAGCCAATGATAGGACTTTTTCAGCCGTTTAAAGTCTTTATCAACACTCCTGTAAGTTGCAATAACCTCCCAGACCTCTATGCCAGTGCCTCCTATCCTTGCCCTCTTCCCGCTCACACCCTCAGTAAAAACAATACCCGGGCACCTGTTGACCTTTATGGCCTCCTCAAGGAGTTCATTAGCCACTGTTGTAAAATCTTTTCTAGACTTTTTTGCAAGTTCTTCTATTTCTTTAATTACCTTTTCAGGCATCCTCAGGCTTTTTTGTACAGTAGGCATATTACACCTCTCTTATCCTTATAATATATTACATTGAATTACAGTGTATGTCAAGAGCTTATCCTCAATATGTTTATCAAGGGAATTTGGGGACAGGTCTTGAAATATCATTCCTTATCCACCAATTCCTGCTTGATTACCTTGCTCACCATAATATAGTGGATTCATAAAAATCTACAATCTCTTTCAGGATATAGCCTGACTAAAACGCATGGCCCAACGTAAAATGCCACTCCCCTACATCCTCATCTATCTCCCTGTCCAGCTTATAACCATAGTCAAGCCGCAGGGGGCCGATAGGCGTATTATACCTTATTCCAGCGCCTGTTGTATATTTTAAATCTTTAATTCTGAAATTTTCATAGGTAAGCCATACATTCCCGCCGTCAACAAAGAAGACCAGCCCTATATTGTAAGGGAGATTAAATCTCAGCTCTGCATTCAATATAAGCATTGCATTGCCGCCTGTTGGTGTCCCATCATTGCCCTTTGGACCGAGAAAGTTCTGTCTGTAGCCCCTCACAGTAGTCCTTCCGCCTGCCGTAAACCTTTCGCTTATAGGCATCTCAACAGAATAACCAAAGGCCTTGCCAATACCGCCCCTTGCTGACAGGGCGAGGACTGTGCGCTTTATTGGTGAATAATACCAGCTCGCCTGAAGCGACGTCTTTATAAATTCAGCCTCTGAGCCGAGATAATTTGCCGCATTCTTTACTGAAAGGCCTGTAATAAAACCTCGCGCAGGATTAAAGGGGTTGTCCCTCGTATCAATTATTATAGATGGATTCAGGCTGCTTATTGCAATATGGCCATGATCCTCCGGCGCAAGTATTGCATCAGGCTTGACATTATATAGCTCCACATCCTCATATTGATAAAATAGAGAGCCCTTTATATATTCTGTAAAGCCCTTGTCAATACCGGCAGTAAGACTGAGCCTCCTTACCGAATAACCCACATTCTCCTCTATCTGATAACCCGCCCCTGCCCTTCCATCCATACGGTAGTTAAAGAGCCATGGGTCTTTAAATCCCACAGAAAGCTTTTTTTCCACTGCACTTGCCTCAGCCCTTACATTGGCCTGCCTGTTATATCCCCAGATATTTTTATGAGAGACCTCTACAAATCCCCTTAATCTATCCACATCACCAAAGCCGACGCCAAATTCCACTGCGCCTGCATTCCTCTCTTTAACACTGATCTGGATATCCTTGGTATACTCCTTTATCTCCACCCCTTCCTTTTTGGGCTCCTCAATTGGGTCAATCTTCACCTCACCAAAGATGCCGAGGCTGTAAAGCCTCCTCTGGGTCTTAAGTATCTTTTCATAATCATAAGGCTCATCTGAATGAAAAAGCAGCTCCCTGTAAACAACCTTATCCCTTGTGAGCAGATTGCCTGTAAGATATATCCTTCCTATATTTACAGGCTTGTCCTCTGTTATTGTATAGACAAGCTCAATGAGTTTTTTATCTTCCTTAAAAAAACGTTTCATAACCACATTGGCATACAGGTGTCCCTTCTTTGAATAGAGGGCCAATATATTATACTTATCATCATTTGCCAGCGCCTCAACATAGGGCATACCCTCTTTGCCCTTCATTGCCTTAATTATCTCCTCAGTTGGATATACGATATTCCCTTTTATTATTATTTTATCTATTGTTGTCTTTGGGCCTTCTGCTATGGCAATAACCACCTCCATCTCTGTCCTGTCCTCGCTAAGTATAACCTCCGGCTCCAGAACCTTTGCCTCTGTAAAACCATTCTGCCTGTAGAGGGCAGCTATAGCTTCCATGTCCTTTGCTATCACATCGTCCTTTAATATCCCTCTTGAAAAGATGCCTGTCTTTTTAGTATTCATAATCTTCTTTATATTTTTGGTCTTTATTGACTCATTGCCTTTAATTGAAATCTTATTTATAAAAACCTTATTCCTCTCATTGATGTTAAAGGTTAATGCGACCTCATTCTTCTCCAGAAATTCCTTCAGCTCATAATCTATCTTTACAAGATAAAATCCCTTTGAGCGGTATAATGACTGCATCTTTTTCACACTTCCCTCAAGGATATCCTCCTCATAGCTTCTGTCCTCATATATCAGAAGCTCCTTTTTAAGCTCCCCGGAAAAGACCTCTGTATTCCCTTCAAAGCTTACAATGACATGTATCCCTGCCTCAATATTTATCAGGATTGATACCTCATTATTATCCTCATCATAATAGACCCTCTTTGGAGATGTTACAGACCTGATATATCCCTCTTTTAAATAAAATTCCTCAAGCGCCTTTATATCCTTATCCAGTTGAATCTCATCATAGGGCAGATCCTTCCAGACCTTGACAATATTTGAGAGTGTAAGATCACTATAGGCCTTATTGCCTGTAAACTCAATCTTTGCCACCTTTGCCCTGAAGCCCTCTGCAATCTTAAATACCACAGAAGCCCTGTCAGGTGTCTTCTCCTGTATCGTCTCTGCCTCCACCTCTGCCTTAAAAAAACCCTTTTGTTTATAATAATTCTCTATTGTCTCTGCCGTCTCCTCTGTCTTTCTCCTGCTGTATTCATCGCCTTTTTTTATTTTTATCAGGCCTGAAATCTCCTTTGTGGAAATAATGGCATTTTCTTCTATCCTGATATCAGATATCAGCACCTTTTCCTTAAGAATAAATTTCAGAACCACTCCATC